>NZ_JAMQTI010000035.1:0-56551 GCF_032883055.1 Mycobacterium sp. 29Ha | reverse complement strand
AACATCAGCCGCGTATGCACAACGCGACCCTGCCAAGAAGTTTGAGTCAGTGGACCGACATGCCTTCGAACATACGTGCGACTATGCCATGTCCCAACGACAAGTCCCGTCAGCTCTGTCGCGCGGCCTCCTGCGCCAGCTGGACGCGCGACGTCAAGCCCAGCTTGGTATACACGTGCGTGAGATGCGTCTGCACCGTGCGAGGCGAGATGAAGAGGCGCGTCGCAATGTCCTTGTTGGCCAACCCCTCACTGACCAACCGCACCACGTCGAGCTCGGTCGGCGTCAGCGACGCCCACCCGCTGGACGGCCGCTTACGCGCCCCACGACCCCGCTGCGCATACGCGATCGCCTCGTCCGTCGACAACGCCGCACCCTCAGCCCACGCCGCATCGAAGTCCTCTTCCTCCAACATGTCCCGCAATGCCGAAATCCACGCACTGGAACGCGCGCGAACATCTGCGAACGGTACCGCTCCGGTCTTGGTGCGGAGGGTCTCGGCAACACCGAACAACCGGGCCGCCTCCTGCGGGCTGTCGCCGACCATCGCGAGATGGGCCAGATATTCGAACATCTCCGGAACATCCAGATACGAACTCACCGCCGTCGCCTCCGCGATGGCCGCATGGAGGTCGTCCTCGGCCTGTGCGTAGGCGCCGTCGACGACGGCAAGCCGGGCGCGCGCCGTCAGCGCCGCTGCGTGATGCCAACCTCTGCCCTTAGTGGCCGGTACCGCCTCTTCGGCGAGTCGACGCGCTCTGTCGTGGTCACCGCACAGTAGGGCGACGCGCGACTGCAACTCCATGTGCATCGCCGCCATCTCGGGCAACAGGCCCCATACCGGCGACGCCAGTTCCAGCGCATCCGCAGCCGGTCCACCGTCGCCTCTCGCGAAGGCGGCGAGCGCCAGACCGGTGAAACCGTGCGCGAGTTGCAGTCCCCCGATGTCATTGCCGATGTCGATCGCTCTTCTCGCCGCAGCTTCGGCGGCGTCAGTTTCCCCGAGATACGACAACGCGTAACCCATAGATCCGATGTTCATTTCGGCCCACAACTCGTCGTGCGCCGCCTCAGCTTCGTGGGCAGTCTGCGCGAATTGTGCTGTAGCCTCAACTAATTTGCCGCCCCACATCTTTGCGAGTCCGACAACCCAACGGCATTGGCGCGAGACGAAATTGTCGCCGATACCGTCGGCGAAATCGATTCCCTGACAGGCTATGGCGTTTGCTGTGGCGCAGTCGCCCATCATCATCGCGCCGTAGGCCTGCCAACCGAGGATCTGGCTGATTCGCCAGGTGTCGTCGGCCTCCCGCGCCAGTTCGAGGGCTTCGGCGAAGTACGACTTGGCGGCGATCGCGTTGTGTCCGTTGACGCAACCGATCGCAATCAGGGCGCGAATCAACAGTGTCGGATCCTCTGAACCACGCGCGATCTCCAACGCCGTCTCGGCCAGCGCCGTACTGTTGACACCGAGCCACGAATCGAGCATCGCCTTGTCGGCAAGGGCGCATGCATACTCCGCGGCTGCGATGTCCCCGGCCGCGTCACGGTCTGCAATCGCAATCTCCAGCCCCGCAAGGCCTTCCCGGATCCGACCCCGTGCCAGCCACAGCGCCTGCAGCGATGTGGCGAGCGAAAGTGCCTGGGCAACATCGGATTTCTCACGGCACCACTGGAAAGCGGCCCTCAGATTGTCGATCTCCAGTGCCGCCTGATCGAGATGGCGTTCGTGGCAGTCGCCGGCCGGGGTGTCGAGCCGTGCAGCCATCGCCGCGTAGTGATCGCGATGGCGAGTCCGCACCACGTCCGCCTCACCGGATTCCCCCAGCTTCTCGAGCGCGTACTGACGCACCGTTTCGAGCAGCCGGTACCTCGTTGGTTCCGTAGCGCTTTCAACCACCACCAGCGATTTGTCGACGAGCAGCGTGAGCTGGTCGAGCACCTGATAGCGCTCGACCTCGCCCCCGCCGCCCACGGCCTCAGCCGCGTCGAGGTCGAAACCTCCCATGAACGCGGCCAGCCGACGGAACAGGATCTGCTCGGGTTCGGTGAGGAGTGCGTGCGACCAGTCGACCGACGCCCGCAGCGTCTGCTGCCGTCGAACCGAGGTGCGGGCACCCCCGGTGAGCAACCGGAACCGGTCGTGCAGGCTGGTGAGCAGGTCGGTGATCGACAAGGCGCGTGCTCTCGCGGCGGCGAGTTCGATCGCCAGCGGCATACCGTCGAGCCGACGGCATATCTCGGCGACGGCCGATGCGTTCTCGTCGGTGATGCGGAAGTCGGACCTGACCTTGCGGGCACGTTCGGCGAACAACTCGACGGCGTCGGTCTCCACCGGTAACGACGGCACCCGCCACGTCAATTCGCCTGGCATACCTATCGGTTCGCGGCTCGTGCACAGCAGTGTCACCGCCGGGCAGCTGCCGAGCAGTTCCTCGATCAGGGCTGCGCACGGGTCCAACAGGTGCTCGCAGTTGTCGAGCACGATGAGCATCCGGTGGTCTCCGACGTGGCGCACCACGCTCTCGGTGGAGGAACTTCCCTGCTGGTCCGGCAGGCCCAGTGCGCGGGCCACGGTCACCGGCACGACGCCCGCGTTCGTGACCGGTGCCAGGTCCACATACCAGACACCACTTGCGAATTCGCCGGCGATCGACGCGGCTACCTCGACAGCAAGCCGCGTCTTCCCTGATCCGCCGGCGCCCGTCAGCGTCACCAATCGATTCTGCGAGAGAAGCTCTCGCACCTCTGCCATCTCCTCGGTTCGGCCGACGAAGCTCGACAGCTGAGCCGGAAGGTTCTGCGTCGCAGCGTTACCCACGACGCGGAGTGGCGGAAAGTCGTTGTGAATGTCTGGATGGCACAGTTGCACAACCCGTTCGGGACGCGGCAGGTCGCGCAACGGATGCGTGCCAAGGTCGGTCAGCCATGCCCCATCGGGCAGGTAGTCGATGACCACCGGCTCGGTAGCACCGGAGAGCACCGTCTGCCCGCCGTGCGCGAGATCGCGCAACCGCGCCGTCCGATTGATCGTCGGGCCGATGTAGTTACCCTCGTCGCGCAATTGGATCTCGCCCGTGTTGATGCCGATCCGCAGCCGGATCGGCGCCAGCGGGGCACGCTGCAGCGCCAGCGCGCACGCCACCGCATCACTTGCCCGCGCAAAGGCCAGCACGAAGCTGTCACCCTCACCCTGCTCTACCGGCCTGACCCCCTGGTGCGCCGCGACGAGCCCCGCCAGCGTCTCGTCCAGCCGCGCGATCGCCGCGCTCATTTCCGCGGGCTGGGTCTCCCACAGCCGCGTCGAGCCCTCGACGTCTGCCAGCAGCAGCGTCACCGTCCCCGTCGGCAGCTCGCTCACGCCCAGTTCGCTCCACTCAGTCGCGCTCATGCTAGCCAGCATGCAGCCCTGACGTGCGGCAATACATCAGCGAATACGCGTATATACGACCCACCCCGCTCCAGAAATACGACGTTCGGCCGATCTTCTCGGCGCCGCGAAACCAGATAGTCGAACCATGACCACAACGATCGCGACCGACCTGCCCACCATCGCCTACGAGCACGCCCAGAGCCCGGCGGAGGCGCACGATCTGATCCGCCAAGCCCGAGAGCAAGGGCCTGTCGCCATGGGGCCGCACGGACCCGAGGTGCTGTCCTACAACCTCGTCCGCACCGTTCTGCGGGACGACCGATTCGCCATGCCCAAGGGCTTGACCCTCGCGGCGCAGGGCATCACGGCCGGCGAGCTTTGGGACATCGCCGTCAAAGGACTGTTGAGCCTCGACGGCGCAGCACACCACCGGCAGCGGCGGCTGGTGTCGAAGGCGTTCACTCCAAGGGCCGCCGAACGGCTGCGGACCACCTGCACGGCCGTCATCGGCGACCTCGTCGACGCCCAGATCGATGCCGGCTCCTGCGATGCGGTGGCCGACATCGCCAGGCACTACCCCGTCCCGGTCATCTGCGCGATGCTCGGGACGCCATCGGCGGATTGGCACCTGTTCTCCGACTGGGCCGACGACGTCTTCAAGATCTTCGACTGGAATGTGGTGAACGACGAGGCCGTCATAGTGGCCGCATGGCACGGGTTGACGAACTATTTCGACGAGATGGTCACCGCGCGGCGCGACGCGCTGGGCGAGGACTTACTATCCGACCTGATCCGCGCGGAGTTCGATGGGGATCGGCTGGCACATGATGAGTTGTTGATGCTGGCCGCGACGTTGCTGATGGCCGGCACGGACACCACCCGCAATCAACTGGCCGCAACGTTGCAGGTCTTCTGTGAGCATCCCGACCAGTGGGTGCTGCTCGCCGAGCGTCCCGAGTTGGCGCCCAGGGCCGTCGAAGAGGCGATGCGCTTCTCCCCTGTCATCTTCTCGACGGTGCGCATCGCGGTCGACGATGTAGACCTCGGCGGTGTCCAGTTCCCCGCCGGCACGATGGTGATCGCCAATACCGCGGCGGCCAACCGCGATCCGAACGTCTACGAGGACCCCGACCGATTCGACATCACCCGCGAGAACGCCCAGGCCATGCTGACGTTCGGCGGCGGCATCCACTACTGCCTTGGCGCGCACCTCGCGAGAATCGAGCTCGCCGAAGCCCTGACGACAATGGTGCGTCGCATGCCCGATATGCGGATCGCCGGCGCCGTGCCGTGGAAATCGATCACGGGCATCAGTGGACCGGCCAGCCTGCCAATCGCCTTTACAGCCTGCCCCTGAGGCGATCGCGGTACGAACGTCCGTCCGGGTCATAGGTCAACCGGTAGACCGGTTCGGCCCACAGCCGGGTGAACAGGCTCGGCCGCTCCGCCTTGTGTGGCCGAAGGCGACCAGGCGGCCGTGGACCACGTCGACCGGAGGCGTGCCAGCGCTCCAATTCCTCTGCCGATTCGATGATTTCGCGCACCGCGGTGGCCGGTTCGGCCAGTCCGCGATCGTCGCTGCCGTCGTCGGCGCGGTCGAGGTGTTCGCGTAACAGCCGCAATCTCAGATCACGCGCGAAGTCGCCATCGGTGTCGAGGACGGCGCAGGTCAGCTCGCTGTCGTGCGTCCAAGACCGCCGATTGAGGTTGTCGCTGCCGACGCACGACCAGATGTCATCGATGACACACACTTTGGCGTGCACGTAGACCGGTGTGCCCTCAGGGTTCTCGACGTCGAAAATGTGCACCCGCTCCGGGCTGGCCGCGCGACATGTCTCGAGCGCCTGCCAGCGACCGATGAGGTTGGGCGGCAACTCGAGTCGTCCGTCGACGTCGGGATGGCGCGGGATGACGGCAACCAGATGTAGGTCCGGGTTCTCGTTCAGCGCCTGAGCGAAAAGTTTCGCCACCCGCTTCGACCACAGGTACTGGTCCTCGACGTAGATCAGCCGCTGGGCACGCGGCACCACCTTGTTGTATGCACGCGCAATGCTGCGCTCGCCGTTGGGCGCGAAGTCGTAAGCGAAGTGCGCATCAGGGTATGTGCGTAGCACCTGTATGGCGTGCGGCCCACACGGCGGCGGATCCGGCGGCTGGTCGGGCAGCGGATCCGCCTTCATATCGGCCCCGCCCAACTTGTCCCGCAGCCACGCCAGCGGATTGAGCATGTCCAGCGACGCTGGATCGTTCCAGCGCTCGCGGAAAGTCATGTCCAGGGCGCCCACGGCGGGGCCCTGCACCCGCAGTTGTACGTCATGCCACGGTGGATTCTCGCCGTACCGTTCGGCCATCTGCACCGCCTGCGGGTCGCCGCGGTGCGATGCATCGTCGCGGCGAGAGTGGCACAGGTCGATACCGCCGGCGAACGCGACGTCCCGCTCGGGCGCACCAGGATGCCTGATGACGACGAGCTTCTGATGGTGCGATCCGCCGATGCGCACGCGCTGGTCGAGCAACACCTCCCCGCCTGCGCGTTCGATCGCCTCGCCGAGGTGCCGGTTCTCCTCCTCGCTGTAGGCGAACTTGTCCAGATGGGATCGCCACACCAGACCCTTGACGACGACACCGCGTTCGGCGGCGCGACAGAACAATTCGCGGATGGTCGGACCGTCGTCGCGCATCTTCTGGTCCGGGTCGCCGCGCCAGTCGGTGAAAAACAGATGATCACCTGCGTTGAGCGCTTGCACTTCGGTGACAAGCTGGTCGAAATACGTCGCGCCGTGGATCAGTGGCTCCGCCCTGTTGCCTTCGCACCACGCGGGCAACTCGGAATCGGGGTTGCCGCGTTCGTCTGCGGTGAGGAACCAATCGGTGATGTTCATGGCCTGCGGCCCAGCAACCGGTCGGCATAGGCCAGACCGTCGGGATCGAAAATCACCCGGTAGGACGTGAGAAACCATTCGGCCAGCAGAGACACGCACCTGAATGCCCATTTTCGCGGTTATTTACGCACCCGAGGGTGTGCGAAGATCCGGGCATGCCCGTACTCCGGCGGCTACTGGTCGCACTGTGCGCAATTGCCCTGACCGCCGGGTGTACGCCCGGCGTGCTGCCGGACGAACCGCCCGCGACGAGCGCGAACACCGACAACGCCAAGGCCGACGCGGTGATGCGCGCCGTCCGCGACGCGATGGCCGATGAACACCTGAAGGCGGTCATCGTCCGGGTCACCGTCGACGGGCAAGAGGTCGTCACCGACGCCGTCGGCGAATCGATGACCGGCGTGCCCGCGGCCACCAACATGCACTTCCGCAATGGCGCGGTGGCCATCTCCTACGTCGCGACGCTGCTGCTCAAGCTCGTCGACGAACAGAAGGTCAGTCTCGACGACAAGCTGTCGAAGTTTCTGCCCGAGATTCCGCACGCCGACCGCGTCACGCTGGGTCAGCTGGCCCAGATGACATCGGGTTACGTCGATTACGTCATCGGCAACACCGCGATGAACGACGCGCTGTATGCCAATCCGTTCCGGCGCTGGACAGTTCACGATCTGCTGCAGTACGCGATCAAACAGCCGCTGCTCTACGAACCGGGAACCAACTGGAACTACGCGCACACCAACTACCTGCTCCTCGGCCTCGCACTGGAGAAGGCGACCGGTCAGGAGATGCCGAAGCTGTTGTCCGATAAGGTGCTTCGGCCACTCGGGTTGACCAACACAGTGAACTCGCTGACGCCGGAGATTCCGGCACCCGTGCTGCACGCGTTCAGCTCGGAACGTCGCGCGTTCCTCAAGATACCGTCGGGCTCACCGTTCTACGAGGAGAGCACCTTCTGGGATCCGTCATGGACCATCACCCACGGTGCGATTCAGACGACCGACATCTACGACATGGAGGCCACCGCAGCCGCAATCGGTTCCGGCCGGTTACTGTCCACGGAGTCCTACGAGAAGATGGTGTCCACCGACCTCCGCGGAAAGACCCGCAAACAGCCCGGGTGCACCACTTGTGACGAGATGACCGACGGCTACACGTACGGCCTCGGCATCGTCATCTCCGGCAACTGGCTGCTGCAGAATCCGCTGATGTCGGGGTACTCGGCGATCGAGGCTTACTTGCCATCACAGAAGATCGCCATTGCGGTCGCCGCGACATACCTTCCCGAAGCCTTCGACGACCAGGGCGACTACACCAACGCCGCTGACACCGTGTTCCGAAAGATCGGTGCGGTGCTGGCCCCCGACGACGCGCCACCGGTACGCGCGCCGAAATAAGGTGAGGTGTGGCTCCGAAAGTTCTGTTTCTCCGCAACGAGCACCTCGCGACCGAAGCGCTGCTCGGCGAGGCGTTCACCGAACAGGGATACGACGTCGAGGTGTTCGAGGTCGTCCCCGCCGCGCGCGTCGGCGATCCCGCCGTTGACGTGACGTTCCCCGACGCAGGCGGCTACGACGTCGTGGTACCGCTGGGTGCGCGATGGCCGGTGTACGACGACACGTTGCGCCGCACCTGGGTGGGCGCCGAGACGCAGTTGGTACGTGACGCCGCCGATGCGGGCGTGGCGCTGTTGGGCGTGTGCTTCGGCGGGCAGCTCCTGGCGCAGGCGTTCGGCGGTTCGGTGGCGCGGTCGACGGAGCCTGAGATCGGCTGGTACGACATCACCAGCGACAGTCCGGACCTCGTCCCCGGCGGACCGTGGTTCCAATGGCATTTCGACCGATGGACCCTGCCTCCCGGAGCCACCGAGATCGCCCGCACCGCCAATGCATCGCAGGCGTTCGTGCTCGGCCGTGCGCTCGCATTGCAGTTCCATCCGGAAGTCGACACGGAGCTGCTCGAGCGGTGGCTGGCCGACGATACCGACGGTGAGGTCGCGAGCATCGGACGCACGCACGATGAATTACGCTCCCGCACAACAGAACTTGCCGATGATGCATCGTCGCGGGTGCGCGATCTGGTGCGTGGCTTCGTGACTCACGTCGTTCGTCAGCCGTGTCCCAGTTCGTGAGCGAGCGCACCGTCGATGTGCGGGTGCCGGAATCGATGGCCCACCGCCTCCAGCTTGGTGGCAGCCACCCGCTGATCGGCTTCGGCGAGCTCTCGTGATCCCTGCTCCCCCAACAAGAGCCGAGGCGCCAGCGACGGCACGGGTAGCAGCGTCGGCCGGTGCAGTACCCGGCCGAGCGCCTTCGTGTAGTCGGCGTTACGCACCGGTGCGGGCGCGACGGCGTTGACCGGACCCGACAGCCGGGCGTCGTACAGCGCGCGGTAGTAGACGTCGAGTAGGTCGTCCAGCGCGATCCAGGACAGCCACTGACGTCCTCCGCCGACGCGGCCCCCGAGCCCGGCGGCGAACAACGGACGCAGCAGTCGTAGTGTTCCGCCGTTGGCCGACTGCACGATTCCGGTGCGCACATTGACGACCCGAAGTCCGGACTCGGCGGCGGGTGCGGTGGCGGCCTCCCAGTCCGCGACGACGTCGGCGAGAAAACCGTCGCCGCGCACGCTGTCCTCGCACAGGATGGCATCGCCGCGGTCGAATCCGTAGATGCCGACCGCCGAGGCGCTGACGAACGGCCCGCTGAAGTCACTGGCGGCGGCGAGTTCGGCCAGCCGGCGCGTCGGTCCGATCCTGCTGTCGCGGATCGCCTCTTTGTGCGCGGCCGTGAACCGGCCCGCGATCGACGCGCCGGCCAGATGCACCACGGCGTCAACGCCCGACAACAGGTCGGGGGCGGGATGATCGGGATCCCACTGCCGCTCGTCGGGCGATTGCGCCGCATGGCGCACCAAGCGGATCACCCGGTGCCCGCCGGTACTCAAGAACGCCGAAAGCGCGGTGCCGACCAGGCCCGTCGCACCGGTGAGTGCCACCACCATCGGGCGCAATCCCGCATCACGTGCGTCCCGGTGTGCGGCCAGATCGTCGGCGAGCTGCCGATGCCGATAGGCGAACATCGGTCGCAGCGCGGCCGCGGGTACCGGCGCGTCGATGCGGTCGTATACGCGCGTTCCCGAAGGCGCCTCGCCGAACTCGTGGGTGTGGGTCCAGTGTCCGACGATGCGCGGTGGCCAGGACCGGGGTCCGTCGGAGGAGAGCACGTCGACGAATCGGCGTCCGGGCTCGTACCTGTCGGGATCATGCTGCGCCACCCACCGCAACCCGCCCGGCAGCCCGAGGACCGCGCGGCCGTCAACCAGGGAGTCGGCCTCGCTCACCACCTTCATCGGCTGCCACGGCGGTACCAGCCGCCGCATCGCTCCGATTCGCGAGTGCCATTCGAAGACCTCTGCCAGCGGATGGTCGACGACGGTTTCCAACTCGATGCCCATATGTCGATATTCGTACCCGCAGCGCCGACGGATTGCCCCCGGTCTGGGTATCCAGGGTCGTAATCTGAAATTCGGAGATTCGATGAGCGGAGTCCGCCGGCTGACCCGCCGAGATGCGGGTCGTGTGTTCCGGGACCGCCGGGAGGCCGGCGACGTCCTGGCACGGGAGTTGGCGTCCTACCGCGACCGTTGCAACGTGCAGGTGCTGGGGCTGGCCCGGGGTGGTGTCCCGGTCGGCGCGCAGGTCGCCTGTGCTTTGCACGCACCGCTGGACGTGTTCCTGGTCCGTAAGCTCGGCGTCCCACAGTGGGACGAGCTCGCGATGGGAGCGCTGGCCTCCGGCGGTGGTGTGGTGATCAACGAAAGCCTGGTCCGCAGCCTCGGCATCAGTGAAGACCAAATACAGGCCGCGATCGAGCGCGAAACGGATGAACTACACCGGCGCGAACACGCCTATCGCGGTGACCGGCCACCGCTCGCGCTGGCCGGAAAGACGGTGATCCTGGTCGACGACGGGATCGCCACCGGAGCCAGCATGCTCGCCGCGGTGCGTGCGGTGCGAGCCGAGGCCCCCGCCGCAATCGTGGTCGCCGTGCCCGTCGGGCCGCAATCGACGTGCCGTGACCTCGCGGCCGAAGCCGAAGATGTGGTGTGCGCGATGACGCCGCCGGGATTCGAAGCCGTCGGCCAGGTGTACGAGGACTTCCACCAGGTCACCGACGATGAGGTACGCGAATTGCTGGCCCGCGGCTGAGCCGCGAATTCAACACCCGCGGCTGAGCCGCGAATTCAGTTCAGTCCCAACGATTTAGCGATTGCGGTCGTCGCCCGCGACGTCGTCGGCCTGCTCGACGACCGTCGTCTCCGCTTCGTAATCGGGCTCCGCGGCGGGATCCGCGGACTCCGGATATTCCTCGTCGAACTCCGCGACTTCGTCTCGCTCGACGGCACCGTCATCGTTTCGCGAGCGGTCCCGGATCGCATCCACGATCAGTAGCACCACGCCGATCACGCTGGCGGCGATGCACACCCATGCGATCAGCTCATTGCTGGTGACAACGGCGGTGACCAGCGCGGCCAGGCCGATGACTGCGAGCACGAGCGCAACGATCAACATGGATCAACCCTGGGTCGACGGGACACGGCCTGCGAAACGCCGATGACTAGTTGTTGCCGCGGTTGAACTGGTTGAAACTGCCGGAGTCGTTGTTGGCGCTGGAGTCCACCGGTGCGGCGGAGCCGCGCTGTCCGAGTTCCTCGAGCTGCGACTCCAGGTAGGTCTTGAGCCGGGTGCGGTATTCACGCTCGAACGTGCGTAGCTGTTCAAGGCGGCCTTCCAGCACGGTGCGCTGCTGGTTGATGGTCCCCATGATCTCGGAATGCTTGCGCTCGGCGTCGGCCTGCAGGGCGTCGGCCTTCTCCTGGGCCTGCCGCAGCTGGGTCTCGGACCGGGTCTGAGCGTCGGCGAGCAGGGCGTCGGCGCGTTGACGGGCCTCGGCGACGGTGGTCTCCGCGGTCTGGCGCGCCTCGCTGACCATGGCGTCTGCCTGGGCGCGGGCGTCGGCGAGCATCTTGTCGGACTCAGCCTGGGCGGAGCCCGTCAACCGGTCCGCGGTGTCCTGGGCCAGGGCCAGCACGCGAGCCGCTTTGATCGCCTGATCCTCGGTGGTCGACTGTTGGGCCGCGGGCGCCTCGTATACGGGCTGGGGGGCAGGCTCGGGTGCGGGCGCAGGTGTCGGAGCAGGCTCGTACTGCGGAATCGACTGCGTCGACTGGCCGCCACCGCCGCCACCGGACGCCAGCTCCTGGTCCAGCTCGGCGACTCGCTGACGCAAATCAGCGTTCTCCTCGATGAGGCGGGTCAGCTCGTTCTCAACCAGATCGAGGAACGCGTCGACCTCGTCCTCGTTGTAGCCGCGCTTGCCGATGGGTGGCTTGCTGAACGCGACGTTGTGAACGTCGGCTGGTGTGAGCGGCATTCTCTGCCCCCTTGAAGTCTGGACCGTAAACCGATCTCAAAGTGTAGAGCCTCGCTGGAACGTAACTGGCGTCCATCCTGTCACACCAGACCCGGCGGTTGCGGGAGAGCCCAATAATTAAGAGCGAATTTCAATGTTCCCGGCAAGTTCCCGCGCAAGTTCCCCGCCGACGATGTCGCGAATCGGTGAACGAATATCGACCTCGGCAAACCCCCGGATGACGGCCGTCGCTAACGCCAAATCCGCGGCGTGCCGACCGATCTCAGACCGCTGCGCCGAATGCCAGCTGCATGCCGATGAACGCCAGGAGCAGCAGCACCATGATCGACAGATCGAAGCGAACGGCGCCTATCGTGAGCTGCGGAATGATCCGGCGCAACAGCTTCACGGGCGGATCGGTCACGGTCATGATCAGCTCCAGGATCACCACCGTCACCCCCTTGGGCTGCCAGTCCCGGGAAAACGAACGAATGAACTCCACGACGACCCGGGCGATCAGCAGCAGCCAGAACACGAACAGGGCGAAGCCCAGGATCGAGAAGAATTGCGACAACGGAGCCGACCTCACTACAGGTGTGACATTCGATACAGGCACAAGGCCGCGCACGCCTGAAGCCGGAGCGCTCGCGCGACGCCGCCAGCCTACCTGGCACGTTCGGTGACGGCGTCGGCGACGATGGCCCCAAACCGCTCAGGACCTACTGATCGGCAGCTACTGATAGGCGTAGAAGCCGGCTTCAGCGATACGGCGCCGCTGCTCGGCCGTGACGTCCACATCGGCGGGCGACAGCAGGAAGACCTTGGTCGCGACCTTGTCAAATGAACCGCGCAGTGCGAATGCCAGCCCGGCCGCGAAGTCGACCAGCCGCTTGGCGTCGGCGTTGTCCATGGTCACGAGGTCCATGATCACCGGGGTCCCGTCGCGGAACCGCTCACCGATGGTGCGGGCCTCGCCGTAGTCCTTGGGCCGCAACGTGGTGATCTTCGACATCGGGCTGCCCGCCTCGAACAGCTCGGCCATCCGGCGCGGATCCATCGCGAGTGCACCGCGGGTGGAACCGCGCAACGCGCCCAGCCGGGAGGATGCGCGCTCGAAGTCGCGCGTGCCGCGCATCCTCGGCTCGAATCGATCTTCGTCACGGAACCCACCGCGATACCCACCGGGTGCGTCGTCGTACTCGTCGTAGCCGCCGCGACCGGGACCGTAGCCCTCAGCCTCGAAGCGGTCGTCGAACCGGTCCTCACGCGAACGGCGTGAGTATCCACCGCGCGAGGTGCCGCGGTCGTCGTCTTCGTAGTACTCGTCGTCATAGTCGTCCATAGGGGCCATCCCGAAGTAGGCCTTGACCTTGTGGAGTGTGCTCATCGCTCGACCCTTCTGATGACTTCCGACTCTGGTGTCTGTGATGAAGATGTGACTGGAGTGACTACTTCAGGTGACGTTAGAGGACGAGGCCCCATTAGCGCGGTACCGACACGCACACACGTCGAGCCGTGTTGAACCGCCGCCTCGAGGTCGCCGGACATCCCCGCTGACAGTTCTAGGCGCTGCGGATAGTCGCGCTGTACCCGCGCGAGCTCGGATTGCAGGCGGCCGAACGCCTGGTCCGGGTCCGATCCCAACGGCGGAATCGCCATCAGCCCAACGAACTCCAGGCCCTCGCCAGCCTCGGCCGCGGCGCAGACCTCGTCGACCAACGCCGGGTGCTCGACGTCCACGCCGCCGCGCTCGGTGTCGCCGTCGAGGCTTATCTGTATGTAGACGCGAAGCGGCGCGGCGCGCTCACCGTCGGCCAACGCCCGCGCCGCGGCGCGGTTCAATGCGTCGACGACGCGCACATTGTCGACCGAGTGCGCGGCATACGCCCAGGACGCGATCGACCGCGCCTTATTGCGCTGGATACGTCCGACCATGTGCCAGCGAATGGGTGCGCCGCCCACACTATTGGCGACTTCGGCCGCTTTATTCGCCGCTTCCTGTTCGCGCGATTCGCCAAATGCCTCGCACCCTAAATGGTGCAGAATTGTTACATCGGCGGCCGGAAAGAATTTGGTGATGGGCAGCAATTCAATTTCGTCGGAATTGCGGCCGGCCGCCTCGGCCGCCGCGGTGAGCCGGGCTCGTACGGCGGCCAGCGCGTCGGCAAGCTCCTGTTCGCGAGTGGCTGCCGTCATCAGCGTCACTCCATCCACACCAGAGACGCCAAGCGTCCCGTCGGTGCATCGCGCCGATGGCTGAACAGGTTGCGGTCCTCCACCGTGCAGCGCGGGTCCACGTCGATGGATCTAATGCCCAAATCCGTTAGCTGCCGGGCAATTCCGGCCCGCAAGTCAAGCCCCGGGGTATTTCTGGTCGTCGTCGTGCGGCTGCCGGGAAGCGTCATCTCGACCTCAGCGGCCATCGCCTCGGGGACCTCATAGTTGCGTCCGCTGATCGACGGGCCGAGCAGTACCGAGATGTCCTCGACGTGCGCACCCACGTCGAGCATCGCCTCGACCGTGCGCGCCACGATGCCGTTCTGCGCCCCCACGCGTCCCGCGTGCGCGCCGGCCACGACTCCGGCGCGCGCATCCCCTAATAAAACCGGAACACAATCGGCGGTTACCACGGCCAAAGCCAAACGCGCCCTGGTGGTAACCAACGCATCGGTTTTGTCTACCGGCTCGGTCTGGTGTTCGTCGACCACGACCACGCGATCACTGTGCACCTGGTTCATCCACACGACACCGTCGTCGCCCAGCCCGATCGCCGCAGCGAGCCGCTTGCGGTTGGCGGCCACCGCGGCCTGGTCGTCGCCGACATGGTCGCCGAGATTGAAGGTGTCGAACGGCGGCGCGGAGACACCACCGGCGCGCGTCGTTGTCACGCGCCGAATACGAACCGTCACGTTTCCCAGTATCGCGGCGATGAGGCTCTCGGACGAAGAGCGGAGAGCACGGGAATCAGTGGCGCATGAACGGCGGCACGTCGACGTCATCGTCGTCGTCCCCGCCGATGCTGACCGTCGCACCGTTGGTGTGCACCGGCACACTGACGGCGTCGGCGGGCTCGAACAGCTGTGATGTCACCTTGCCCGCGGCCGCAGGTGCGATGGCCTGTCCGGCACCCACCACCGGCTTGCGTCCCGGCCCCGCGGAATCGAAGCCGGCCGCGATCACCGTGACCCGGACCTCGTCGCCCAGCGAGTCGTCGATGACGGTGCCGAAGATGATGTTCGCTTCCGCGTGCGCCGCTTCCTGAACCAGCGACGCCGCCTCGTTGATCTCGAAGAGTCCGAGGTCGCTGCCGCCGGCCACCGACAACAGCACACCCTGAGCGCCCTCCATGGACGCCTCGAGCAGCGGCGAATTGATCGCGATTTCCGCTGCCTTGAGCGCCCGGCCGTCGCCGCGGGCCGAGCCGATACCCATCAATGCGGTGCCGGCGCCGCTCATCACGCCCTTGACGTCGGCGAAGTCGACGTTGATCAGACCAGGCGTGGTGATCAGGTCGGTGATGCCCTGCACACCGTTGAGGAGTACCTCGTCGGCGCTGCGGAACGCGTCCATCAAGGACACCGCGGCATCACCCATCTGCAGCAGTCGGTCGTTGGGGATCACGATGAGGGTGTCGCAGCTCTCCCGCAAAGCGGTGATGCCGGTCTCGGCTTGATTGCTGCGGCGCTTGCCCTCGAAGGAGAACGGTCGCGTCACCACACCGACGGTCAGCGCACCGAGCTTGCGCGCGATGGTCGCCACGACGGGCGCGCCACCGGTACCGGTGCCGCCACCTTCGCCTGCGGTGACGAACACCATGTCGGCACCGCGCAGCAGTTCCTCGATGTCGTCCTTGGCGTCCTCGGCCGCCTTGCGCCCGACCTCGGGGTCAGCACCGGCGCCGAGCCCGCGGGTGGAGTCGCGGCCCACGTCGAGCTTGACGTCGGCATCGCTCATCAACAGAGCTTGCGCGTCGGTGTTGATGGCGATGAACTCAACGCCCTTAAGGCCCTGCTCGATCATCCGGTTGACGGCGTTGACGCCGCCGCCGCCGATGCCGACGACCTTGATCACGGCGAGGTAGTTATGCGGGGGGGTCATCGGATCGCCCTTTCCTCCCAGGTTGGCTGTCGACACGCGGATCACCTCGGCAAACTCTCAACCTCAACCAGAGGGTTATAGTTATGTCAAGTTGGTCCGTGCAACCAGAACGGTAGGGCGCGGTCGCGGACGATCCGTGCAGGCGCGCCGACGCGCACGCAAAGATTTCTGCGCAATTACTTGACGGTCGGCAGATCCGGACTGGAGACGTCGTAGGTCTTGCCCGGCTGGGTGAGCAGCGCGCCGAGCTTGAGCGCCTTCTCCTCCGTGCGATCGGTCGTCCCCCAGATCACCTGGCGTCCATCGGTGAGCTGCAGGGTGATGGCCGCGACCGAGGGGGCGTCGACACGGGCAACCTGGGCGGCGACCTCTGGTCGCAGCGACGTCATCACCTCGAGCGCGGCCTTCGTGGGGGCGTCGTTGGGTCCGGGATTCTTCGTATCGAGGTACGGCACGCCCGGCGGCGGCACCCCAATCGCGAAGTCCACGCCGTCGCGGTCGAAGAGGTGCGGTCCGTCCGGATAGTCCTTGACCACCACCGGTTCACGCTCGACGATGGTCACCCGTAGCGTCGAGGGATACTCCCGCTGCACCCGCACGGTCGCGACGCGCCGGATCCCGGCGATCCGCTCGGCGACCGTGTCGGTGTCGACCTGTAACAACGGCGTCCCCGGCGCGACGCCCGCTGCGGTGGTCACTTCCTCCTGCGTCACCGAACCCAGTCCGACGACGACGACGTTGCGGGCGGACATCACCGGCGTGAAGTACAGCAGGAGGCCGAGTCCGACGACGATCACGCTGATCAACGCCGACCACATCAGAACCTTCAGACCCCGAACCGCGCCGCGCCCAACCTTTTTCGTGCTGACGATCCCGGTGGCGCGCCGCTTGGCCTCGCGACGCGCCTCTTCGATGGCGGTGGCGCGGGCCTGGGCCGCGCGTCGTTCTTCGCGTTCCCGTCGTGCGCGGCGACGCGGTCCCTCGAAATCGGTTTCCTGCGGCTCGGCGTCGGGTTCCGCCGGCGCGTCCCCCTCGACGGCTTCGGCCTCGGCCGGCGCCTCGCTCGTTTCGGCCTCGGCGGTCGGCTCGGTGGCTTTCGACGGTTCGGTGGGTTCGGTCATCTAACCGGTCCGCCGGGTGCACCGCGGTTGGCCTTGGCCCGCAGCGCCGCAAGGATTTCCGTGCCGAGCATCGTGACGTCGCCCGCCCCCATGGTTGTGATGACGTCACCGGGGCGAACCGCTTCGGCGACCCGTTCGGCGACGGCCGAGAAGTCCGGAATGTAGGTGACCGGAACGGTGACGTGTTCGGCCACGCTCGCACCGCTGATACCCGGTATGGGCTGTTCGCGTGCCGCGTAGACGTCGAGCACGAAAACCTGGTCGGCGGTGTTCAGCGCCTGCCCGAACTCCCGCGCGAAAGCCTCTGTCCGCGAATACAAATGGGGCTGGAAGACCACAACCGAGCGGCCTGTCCCCGCCACTGTCCGCAATGTGCTCAGGTTGGCGTTCACCTCAGTCGGATGGTGCGCGTAGTCGTCGAAGACACGCACGCCGTTGACGGTGCCGACCAACTCCAGACGGCGGCGCACACCTTCGAAGCCGGCCAATCCGTCCAGCACGGCGTCGACGGGCGCCCCGACGTTCACGGCCGCGATCAGCGCGGCCAGCGCATTGAGCGCCATATGTCGGCCCGGCACCGCCAGCCGCAGCACCCACGGCTCCGGGTCGCCGGCCAGCTTGATGTGTGCGACGGCGCCGGTGTCGTGTTGTTCCCAGCTCAGCAGCGCGGCGTCGGTCGCCACGGCTGGATCGCTGCCGTAGCGCAACACCCGGATGCCGAGGGCCGCCGTGCGTTCGGCGAGCGCGGCGGCACCTGGGTCGTCGACGCACACCACAAGTGCACCACCGGGTTTGATGCGTTCGACGAAGTCGTCGAAGACGGCGCGGTAGGCCTCCACACTGCCGTAGAAATCGAGGTGGTCGGCGTCGATGTTGGTGACCACCGCGATGTCGGGGCTGTACTCCAGCAGCGAGCCGTCGCTCTCGTCGGCCTCCGCGACGAAGTAGTCGCCGCTGCCGTGGTGGGCGTTGGTGCCGGCCTCGCCGAGGTCGCCGCCGACCGCGAAGGACGGGTCGAACCCGCAATGCTGCAGGGCGACGATCAGCATCGACGTGGTCGTCGTCTTGCCGTGGGTGCCGGTCACCATCAGGGTGGCGTCACCGGCCATGAGCTTGGCCAGCACGACGGGCCGCAGGATCACCGGGATGCCGCGGCGGCGGGCCTCGACCAGTTCTGGGTTCGTCTTGGGAATCGCGGCATGCGTGGTGACGACAGCCGTCGGTCCGCCCGGCAGCAGGTCGAGGGAGGATTCGTCGTGCCCGATGCGAATCGACGCCCCGCGGGCCTGCAGCGCCACCACGCCACGCGATTCCTTGGCATCCGAGCCGGACACCATGCCGCCGCGGTCCAGCAGAATGCGGGCAATACCCGACATACCGGCTCCGCCGATGCCGACCATGTGCACCCGCTGCAACTCCTCCGGGAGCGACTTCGCGTTCACCGCACACTCTTTCGGTCGGATCCACGGGCGATGTCGAGAGCCACCTCGGCAACCTTTTGCGCGGCGTCGCGGTGTCCGGCCAACGCGGCGGCCGCCGTCATCGCCTGCAATCGGCCTGTCTGGGTGAACAATCCGACGACCGTCTCGGCGACGAATTGCGGTGACAGATCCGCATCGTCGACGACGAGGCCGCCACCGGCGTTGACGACGGGCAGCGCGTTGAGTCGCTGCTCCCCGTTGCCGATCGGAAGCGGCACATACACCGCGGGCAGTCCGACGGCCGTCACCTCGGCCACCGTCATCGCCCCCGACCGGCAGACCGCGAGGTCGGCCGCGGCGTAGGCGAGGTCCATCCGGTCGAGGTACGGAACGGCGACATACGGCGGATCACCGTCCGCCGGCTCGCGCAAGTCGAGGGTGTTCTTGGGGCCGTGGGCGTGTAGCACCGAGATGCCCGACGCCGCAAGATCTTTGGCGGCCGCGGAGATTGCGCGGTTGAGCGACTGTGCACCCTGTGAACCGCCGAAGACCAACAGCACCTTGGCGTCGGCGTCGAACCCGAAGTGGGCGCGCGCCTCGGCACGCAACGCCATGCGGTCCAGCGACGTGATCGCCGCACGCACCGGCACCCCGACGACCTCCACGTCGCGGAGACCGGGATCCGGCACCGCTGACAGCACCCGTCGCGCGAACCGGGCACCCACCCGGTTCGCCCAACCCGCACTGGCGTTGGCCTCGTGGACCACGACCGGCACCCGCCGGCGGGCGGCCAGATACGCGGGCAGCGCGACGTAGCCACCGAATCCGATCACAACGTCGGCGTCGACATCGGCGAGCACGGCGCGGGTCTGTCGCACCGCCTTCCGTATCCGCCAGGGCAGCCGGGCCAGGTCGGCGGATGGCTTGCGCGGAAGCGGGACCGGCGTGATCAATTCCAGGTCATATCCGCGTTCGGGCACCAACCGGGTCTCCAGACCGCGTTCGGTGCCCAGCGCGGTGATCCGCACGTCGGGATCGATCGCTCGCAGCGCGTCTGCCACTGCCATCGCCGGTTCGACATGGCCCGCGGTACCACCGCCCGCGAGTACCACTGAAACCGTACTTTTCACCCGTAATGCTGACCTTCCAATGTGCGAACCCGTCGGCCTTTGCGATCTCGGCCGTCTCCATGATGCCTTGGGGCTCGCACGGCCCGAGCAGCCGTGGGGGTTTGGCGCCGGTTCTCGCCGGCGGGCTTGCGGGCTCTGCTGGTAGCGGGCTTGGAGGCTTTGGCCGCCTTCGCGCCCCCCGCTCGAGTCGCAGGACGCGGCCGTGCGTCCTTCTTGGGTCCCTTCGATTTCGATCCGCGCGTGCGCATCCGGTCGCGCAGCGCCTCGGTGCGGCTGGGCACGTACGGCTGCGGCAGCGGCAGCCGTAGCAGTCGGTTGACCCGATCGTCACGCCCCGCGCGCAGTGCGGCGACAGCTTCGGGTTCGTGTCTCGCCGCATTCGCCATGACGCCGACCATCAACAGCGTTGTGGCCGTTGACGTTCCGCCAGCAGAGATCAGCGGGAGCTGCAGCCCGGTCACCGGCAGCAGGCCCACCACGTAGCCGACATTGATGAAGACCTGACCCATCACCCACAGCGTCGCGGTGGCGGTCAGCAGCCGCAGGAACGGATCGGCCGAGCGCCGCGCGATCCGCATCCCGGTATAGGCGAACAAACCGAACAGGCAGAGCAGACCCGCCGCCCCGACGAAGCCGAGTTCCTCTCCGATGATGGCGAAGATGAAGTCGTTGTGGGCGTTGGGCAGATAGTTCCACTTGGCGGTGCCCTGCCCCAGTCCGTCGCCGAAGAAACCGCCGTTGGCCAGCGCGAAGCGGGCCTGACGGGCCTGGTAGCCGGACCCTTGGGAGTCGGCGCCGGGATTCAGCCATGACATCACGCGGTCGGAGCGGTAGCCCTCGGCCATGGCCAGCGCGGCCGCGGACAGGATGACCGCGAGCAGCGACGACAGGAAGACCCGCAGCGGCAGACCGGCGTACCAGAGCAGACCGAGCAGGATGATGCCCAGCGACACCGTCTGCCCGAGGTCGGGCTGGGCGACGATGAGCGCCAGCGCGATCACCGCGGCCGGCACCAGCGGGATCAACATCTCGCGTAGCGAGGCTCGATCCATCCGACGGGTGGCCAGTAGGTGCGCACCCCAGATCAGGAACGCGATCTTCGCCAGTTCCGACGGCTGCATGGAAAAGCCCGCAACGACGAACCAGCCTCGAGAACCGTTGGCCACCTTGCCGATTCCCGGGATCAGCACCAACACCAACAGCACGACAGAGATGGCGAAACCGCTGAACGCCAGGCTGCGCATCAGGTGGATCGGTACCCGCATCGCGACGTAGAACGCGAACAGGCCGACCACGGTCCACAGCACCTGCCGGGCGAACACCATCCACGGTGACCCGTCGGTGTCGTAGGAGTACACGCCCGAGGCGGACAGGACCATCGTCAGGCCGAGGATCACCAGCAGCGTCGCGACGGCGATGATCAGGTGGAACGACGTCATCGGCCTGCCGAGCCAGGCGCCGAACCGGGTGCGGGGAGCGGGCTCCGCCGACACGGCGTCGGCCGGCTGGTCGTCACCCGTCCTGCGGAGCCGCAATCGGGTCAGGATGTTGCTCATCGCTGCTACCGCGACAGGGCGCGCACGGCCGCGGCGAATGCATCGCCGCGATGGCCGTAGCCGCTGAACTGGTCGAAGGATGCCCCGGCCGGTGCCAGCAGGACGGTGTCACCAGGGCCGGCGAGACGTGACGCGGCCTCGATGACGGCCGTCATCACCGCCTCTCCAGTCACACCAGTCTCATCTTTCCCATGCACCCCAAAATCCTCCCCCGTCACAGGCTCAACGACGGGGACATCCGGGGCGTGTCGCGATAACGCATTGGCGATCAGCTCACGGTCTCGGCCGATCAGCACCGCTCCGACCAGCCGATTCCCCACCGCGATCACCAGTTCTTCGACCGACGCGCCCTTCAGCATGCCGCCGGCGATCCACACCACGCGCGGATACGCGGCGATCGAGGCCTGCGCCGCGTGCGGATTCGTGGCCTTGGAATCGTCGATGTAGGTCACGCCGTCATGGGTGCCGACGACTTCGGCGCGGTGCCTGCCCACCTGAAAATCCGCGAGCGCGCCGGCGATGGGCTCCGGCCCCACGCCGACCGCGCGGGCCAGCGCCGCCGCGGCCAGCGCATCGAGCACCCCGACCGGGCCCGCCACCGTGATGGACTCGGCAGAGGCCAGCGGCAGCCGCTCGCCGAACGCGTTGTCGACGAGCATGCCGTCGTGCATGCCGAGCTCCCCCGCTGCCGGTTCGCCCAGCCGGAAGCCGACCCGTACCGGAGCCGCCGCCGTGTTCAGCAGGCCCGCGGCGATCGGGTCGTCGAGGCCCACGACCGCGACCTGGCCGTCGAGCACACGGGCCTTGTCGTTCGCGTAGGCCTCCAGGCTGCCGTGCCAGTCCAGGTGGTCCTCGGCGACGTTGAGCACCACGCCCACCGCCGGCCGCAGTGACGGCGCCCAGTGCAGCTGGAAGCTCGACAGCTCGACTGCCAACATTTCGGAGGGTTCAGCAAGCACGTCAAGTACGGGGTTGCCGATGTTGCCGCACAGCACGGCGCGACGTCCCGCCGCGATCAGCATGGCGTGCAGCATCGACGTCGTCGTCGTCTTCCCGTTGGTTCCGGTGACGACGAGCCATTGCCGCGGCGGGCCGAAGTGGCCGGAACTGTCCAGCCGCCAAGCCAATTCGACGTCCCCCCAAATCGGCACGCCAGCGGTCGCCGCGGCCGCCAGCACAGGAGCGGTCGGCGAGAACCCGGGACTGGTCACCACCAGGTCGTAGTCGGCGATGTGCGCCTGCGCGTCGTCGGTGGTGACCACGCGCGCCGGTGTGATGAGGCGCTGCAGCGCCAGCGGATCGTCGTCGCAAATCGTCAGCCGCACGCCGGTCGGCTCCAGCACGGCGCTCACCGAACGGCCCGTGATACCCGCGCCGGTCACGAGGACGCGCGCACCCGGCACCAGAATCGAGAGATCGCTCACGTCACCCACCGACGGTGGTGAACCACTCGCTGTAGAACAGCGCGACACCGAGCCCGCAGGCGATGGCGGTCAACAGCCAGAAGCGGATGATCACCGTGGTTTCGGCCCAGCCCACCAATTCGAAATGGTGATGGAACGGCGCCATACGGAAGACGCGGCGTCCGGTGGTGCGGAACGCCAGGATCTGCACGACGACCGACGTGACCTCGGCGACGAACAGTGCGCCGAGGACGACCGCGAGCATCTCGGTGCGACTGGTCACCGACAGACCGGCGATGATGCCGCCCAGCGCGAGCGATCCAGTGTCGCCCATGAAGATCTTGGCGGGCGCGGCGTTCCACCACAGGAAACCGATGCAGGCACCTGCCGTCGCCGCCGCGACGATCGCGAGGTCGAGCGGGTCACGAACGTTGTAACAGCCCAAACCGGGACTGATCGCGCAAGCGTTGCGGAACTGCCAGAAGGTGATCAGCACGTAGGCCGCACAGACCATCGCCATGGCGCCGGCGGCCAGCCCGTCCAGGCCGTCGGTGAAGTTCACCGCGTTGGACCACGCGTAGATCATCGTGACGCAGAACAGGATGAACAGCGCGGGCGGCAGTGTGACCGTGGCGATTTCACGGACGTAGGACAAATCGGGGCTACCCGGCGTCAGCCCGTCGGAGTTGCGGAACTGTAGCGCGAGTACACCGAATATGACGGCGGCGGACAGAATGCCGACGGTCTTGGCCGTCTTGTTCAGCCCGAGGTTGCGCGACCGCCGGATCTTGATCAGATCGTCGACGAAGCCGACGAAGCCGAGCGCGGTCGCCAGGCCCAGCACGAGCATCCCCGACGCCGACGGGCCCCTACCGTCGATCACCACGCCGACGAGGTGGGTGCCGAGATAGGAGGCCCAGATTCCCGCGACGATCGCCACCCCGCCCATCGACGGTGTGCCGCGCTTCTTGTGGTGACTGGGCGGGCCGTCCTCGCGGATCTCGTGGCCGAAACCCTGCCTGGTGAACAGCCGGATCAGCACCGGGGTGAGCAGAATCGAGACCGTCAGTGCGATCCCGACGGCGATGAGGATCTGCCTCATGCGAGCGGATCCCCCTCATCGGCGATCAGGACATCGGCCAGCGCGCCGAGCCCGGCCGAGTTGGAGCCTTTGACGAGCACCACATCACCGGGCCGCAGTTCGGACCGGAGCACAGCCAGCGCGGCGTCGGCGTCGGCGACCATGGTGGCCTCAGGCCCCCACGACCCCTCCATCACCGCGCCGTGGTGCATGGCGCTCATAGCCCTCCCGGTTCCGATGACGATCAGTCGTGACACATCTAATCGCACGGCCAACCGGCCGATGTTGTCATGCTCCGATATCGCGTCGTCACCGAGTTCGGCCATCTCGCCCAAAACCGCCCAGCTGCGATGTTTCCCGCGCGCCATCCAGGCCAGCGCCTTGAGTCCGGCACGCATGGAGTCTGGGTTGGCGTTGTAGGCGTCATTGATGATCGTGACGCCGTCGGCGCGGGTGGCGACCTGCATGCGGTGCGCAGACGCCGGACCCGCCGCGGCGAGTGCTTGGGCCACCTGCTCGAGCGTTGCGCCGCACTCGAGCGCGACCGCGGCCGCACACAACGCGTTGGACACCTGGTGGTCGCCGTGCACCGCAAGCGTGACGTCAACCTGTCCGCGGCCGGCATGCAGCGTGAACCGCGGCCGAGCCAACTCGTCGAGCGTCACCGCGTCCGCCCACAGGTCCGCGCCCGGCGAACGGGACACCCGCACCACCCGCGCCGCCGTCACATCGGCCATCGCGGCCACCGCGGCGTCGTCGACATTGAGAATCACTGCTCCTGATGACGGGACAGCTTGGGGCAGTTCAGCTTTCGTCGCCGCGATCGCTTCTCGTGACCCGAACTCACCGAGGTGCGCGGTGCCGACGTTGAGTACGACCGCGATCGAAGGCGGTGCGATGGCGGCCAGAGCCGCGATGTTGCCGCGGTGCCGCGCGGACATCTCCAGCACCAGATAGTCGGTGGACTCCGTCGCCCGCAACACCGTCCACGGATGACCGAGTTCGTTGTTGAACGAGCCGGGCGGCGCGATCACCTCACCCAGCGGGGTGAGGACAGCCCTCAGCAGATCCTTGGTCGACGTCTTACCCGACGAGCCGGTGACGCCGACGATCGTCAGCCCGCCCTCGACCAGGCGCGCGGCGACGGCAGCGGCGAGGCGCGCCAGAGCGGCCAGCACCGCGGCCCCTGAACCGTCGGTGTCGTGTTCGAGCACGCTCGCGGTCCCGTCGCCGGCCGACGGCGCAGCGGGCTCGACAACGATCGCGGGCGCTCCGACGGGCCGGGCGGCGAGCACCACCACCGCCCCCTGTTCAACCGCCGCGGCCGCGAAGTCATGTCCGTCCGAACGGGCACCGGGCAGCGCGAGGAACAGGCCGCCGGGGCCGACGGCGCGCGAATCGAACTCGACGGTTCCGGTGACGCGGGTCGCCGCCGCCTGCTCCGGGCTGATGTCGGCGAGCCGTCCACCGACGATGTCGGCGATCTCGGCAATGGTCAGGTCGATCACGCGCGTCGACCCAACGCCTCGAGGGCTGCGGCGAGCTCGTCGCGGTCGTCGAACGGGCGAGTCACACCATGGCTGGTTTGTCCCGGCTCGTGCCCCTTACCGGCGACGAGCACGATGTCGCCCGGTTGCGCCCATCCGACCGCGAAGTCGATGGCCTGACGACGGTCACCGATCTCGACCACTTCTGCGCGCCCCGCCGTGCCCGCGACGATCTGAGCACGGATGGCGGCAGGGTCCTCGTCGCGCGGATTGTCATCGGTGACCACGACGAGCTCTGCCAAGGAGGCGGCGACCTGACCCATCGGTGCACGCTTACCGGGGTCCCTATTACCGCCGGCGCCGAACACGACCGCCAAGCGGCCGGCGCCCTGCTCCCGCAGCGTCTGCAGCACCGCTTCCAACGCACCGGGCTTGTGCGCATAGTCGACCAGCGCCAGGAACGGCTGCCCACGGTCGACGGATTCCAGACGTCCGGGCACGCTCGCCGTACGCAGCCCGTGCGCCGCTTGCTCCGGTGACACCCCTACGGCGTCCAACAGCGCCACCGCGAGCAGACAGTTCGCCACGTTGTAGCGGCCCGGTAGGCCGATCCTCAGTCCGTGGTGCACCCCTGCGGGGTCGACGGCGACGAATTCCTGGGCACCCGCGTCGACTGCGCGGACGTCTTCGACGCGCCAATCGGCTGCGGTTCCGGTCGTGCTGACCGATACCGGATCGTGCGCGAGATCGGCGATCGCGCGGCCCGCGTCGTCGTCGACGCACACCACCGAAACGCTTGCGTGCGTTGGAGCTTCGGGATCGAACAGCTTGGCCTTGGCGTCGAAGTAGTCCTGCATCGTTGGATGGAAGTCCAGATGGTCACGGGATAGGTTGGTGAACCCGCCGACCGCGAACCGGACCCCGTCGACGCGTCCCAGGGTCAGCGCGTGGCTGGACACCTCCATCACCACGGTGTCGACGCCCTGTTCGACCATCACGGCGAGCAGCGCCTGCAGGTCGGGGGCCTCCGGTGTGGTGAGCGCGCTGGGCTGATCGCGGCCGTCGATCCGGATGCCGACCGTCCCGATGAGTCCCGGCATCCGGTCGGCCGAACGCAAACCGGCCTCGACGAGATAGGTCGTGGTCGTCTTGCCCGATGTCCCGGTGACGCCGATGACGCGCAGCTTCTCTGACGGATGCCCGTAGACCGTGGCCGCGATCTCGCCGAGCACCGCGCGCGGAGCCGGGTGGACGAGCACCGGGACGTCGACATCGGCACCGATCTCGGCGACTCCGGCGGCGTCGGTCAGGATCGCAGCGGCCCCCCGCGACACCGCTTCGGCGGCGTGGCGGGCACCGTGCGACGAGGCACCGGGCAGCGCGGCGAACAGGTCGGAGGCCTGCACGTCCTGGCTGCGCAGCGTGACCCCGGTGATCCGGATGTCGGGGACCCGCGGGCCGTGCGCCGGAACCGCCGCGACCTGCTCGGCAACCAGTCCGAGCGCGCTTCCGGCAGGGTGGCTGGGACGCAGGTTCATGGCGATGACACGTTACCGGCCCGGTGTCCGGCCCATCCGAGCGCTCAGTCCGCTTGCAGCGTCAGCCGCGGTCCCTCGGGTGAGAGCGGCACGTTCTCCCGCTGGAGCAACCAGGAAGCGATGTTGTGGAACAGCGGCGCCGCGGTCGTCCCGGGCTGGCCGTCGGCCGTGCGGTGCGGGTGGTCCATCATGACGCCGATGACGTAGCGCGGGTCGTCGGTCGTGGCGATGCCGGCGAAGGTGATCCAGTAGACGTCGCTGTAGTAGCAGCCGCACGCCGGGTTGATCTGCTGGGCGGTGCCTGTCTTGCCGGACAGCTGATAGCCCTCGACGGCGCCCTGCGATCCGGTGCCCTGCTGCACGCCCATCGGATCGCGCTGTAGCGTCGCCCGCAACATCTGCCGCACCGTCTGCGCCGTCTGCGCCGACACCACCCGAATCCCTTCCGGCCGGGGTTCGTCGGTGCGACGTCCGTCCGGAGCGATGGTGCTCTTGACGATGCGCGGCGGAACGCGCACGCCGTCGTTGGCGATCGCCTGGTACATACCCGTCATCTGCAGCAGGGTCATCGAAAGACCCTGTCCGATAGGCAAGTTGGAGAACGTACTGCCCGACCACTGGTCGATCGGCGGGACGAGGCCCGCGCTCTCCCCCGGCAGCCCGACGTTGGTGCGCTGGCCGAGGCCGAACTTGCGCACCATCTCGAAGTACTTCTCCGGACCGAGGCGCTGGGCCAGCATCAAGGTGCCGACGTTCGAGGACTTCCCGAAGATCCCGGTGGTGGTGTACGGCATGACGCCGTGCTCCCAGGCGTCGCCGACGGTGACGCCACCCATGTGGATGGAGCCCGGCACCTGCAGCACCTCGTCGGGGTTGGAAAGCCCGTACTCGATCACCGATGCGGCGGTGATGATCTTGTTGACCGACCCGGGTTCGAATGGCGAGGACACCGAGAGGTTGCCCAGCTGCCGGTTCTCCTGCCTGCCGATGTCCTGGCTCGGATCGAAGGTGTTGTCGTTCGCCATCGCCAGGACTTCACCGGTCTTCGCGTCCAGCACCACCGCGGACGCGTTCTTCGCACCGGAGAGGTCTTTGGCCTGCTGCACCTGCTGCTGGACATAGAACTGGATGTCGTCGTCGAGGGTGAGCACCACCGTCGACCCGTCGACCGCGTCGTGGCGGTTGCGGTAGCTCCCCGGAATCACCACGCCGTCGGACCCGCGGTCGTACGTGACCGAACCGTCGGTGCCGGCCAAGACCGCGTCCAGCGAGTCCTCCATGCCCAGCAGACCGTGGCCGTCCCAGTCGATGCCGCCGACGATGTTGGCCGCCAATGCCCCGCCCGGGTACTGACGCAGATCCTGCCGCTCCGAGCCGACTTCGGGGAACTTGGTGGTGATGACGTCGGCGATGGCGGGGTCGACCGCGCGGGCCAGGTACACGAATGTCTCGTTGCTCTTGAGCTTCTTCAACACCGTGGCCGCGTTCGGCTTGTTGTTGAGCCGCAGCGCCACCTCATCGGCGATCTCGCGCAGCCTGGTGTCCGGATTCGGCGCCTCCTCCGTCTTCGCCCGTGCCTCTTCCAGCTGCTTGCGCACCCGGACCGGCTGGAACGTCAGCGCGCGCGCCTCGATGGTGAAGGCCAGTTTGTCGTTGTCGCGGTCGACGATCGCCCCGCGCACAGCCTGGTCGACGTCGGTGACCTTGAGCTGGCTCGCGGCCTCGGCGCGTAGACCCTCGGCGCGCGGAACCTGGAGGTTGAACAGCTGCGCGGCCGCGACGATCAGCACCAGGAAGATGACGGCGTTGCCGACGCGATGTCGAAATACGAACGACGCGCTACGTATGCCACCCTCGGCCGACGGCGTGCGGGTGCGCCGCGACCGCGCGGACCGCTCCTGCGTCTTCGCCGTCTTTCCCGCGGTGCGCGCCTTCGCCTTGCCGGGGACGGGACCCTTGTCGCCGCGGCTCATGCCGGTGCGCCGGGGATCGGCGCGACGGGCCCGGGCGCCTGCGGTGCGGCCTCGACGGGTGGCACCTGCAGCGGCTGCTGGATCACCGGCGCCGAGGGGGCGGCCGGTGTCGCGGGCAGCGGCCCCAGTGCGGGCAGCGTGCCCTGGGTCGCGTGCGGTACCTCGACACCGGGCGTGGCCGCCGGTGGAACCGCGGGGATCGGCACGGGCTGGCTGATGCCCGGGATCGGCTGGCTCGCGCCGGGCGTCAGTTGGACGGCGCCGGGCGCCGGCGCGAGCGCAGGTCGTTCCGGTATCCGCACGGTGAGTTCACGCGGTTCGGTGACGCGCGCCGCCGGAGCCTGCGGAGGTGCCGGTGGCGCTTCCTCGGGAAGCGGCGTGTTCAGCGGGGGCGGTGGAACGCCTTCGGCGGGTTTGGGAGTGCCGACGACGACCCAGTTTCCCGACGGATCCTGCACGAGGTGCGCGGTGTCCCGCGACGGAATCATGCCCAGGCCGCGAGCCGCCTCGGCGAGCGCGGGTGCCGCCTGCGCCTCGAGGACGTCCCGCTCCAGCGCTTCCTTCTGTTGCAGCAGAGCCTGATTCGTCTCACGGGCGTTTCCGAGTTGATAGGAACGCTCGGCGGCGTCGGTCGACAACCAAAGTGTGGTTCCCAGACCTGCACCTAGCGATCCGATGACCAAGACAACGAACGGCACCCTGGCGATCAGCGCACGGGGACGCAGGTCGACAGACGACAGTTTGACGAGGATGCGCTCGCGTAGCGGAGGCCGAATGACCTTGGGCGCCTTGGCCTTACGCGCCTTCGCTCGCGCCTTGGCCTGGCCGGCGTTCTTCGGCCGGGCCGGAGCACCGGTGGGCCGCGGAATCGGGGCGGTCTGGGGCGCGGACCGCCGTGGCCGCTGGTCGCGGGGGGGCTTGCGGCGCGACGGCGCTTCGGCGGGACGACCACTGTTGCGGGGGTTGCGGCGCTCGTCGGTTCCGCGCGCCAAGGCCGAACGCTTCACCTGCTTGCGCTGCTTGGCCTGCTTGCCTTGCTTTGCCTGATTGCTCTGCTTGGCCTTCATCGTGACTCCCCCACCTTTTCCAGCGCCCGTAGCCGCACACTTGCGCTACGTGGGTTGATTGCGATCTCTTCGTCCCCCGCGCGCTCGGCGCCACGGGTCAAGGCGACGAATTCCGGTCCATGCCCGGGCAATTCGACCGGCAGGTCTTGCGGCGTCCTGGATGCCGTGGCCGCCGAGAACTGGTTCTTCACGATGCGGTCCTCCAGGGACTGGTAGGCCATCACCACGATCCGTCCGCCGGGCGCCAGTGCGTCAAGTGCCGCGGGCAGCGCGTCACGCAGCGAGTCCAGTTCTCCGTTGACGGCGATGCGCAGCGCCTGGAACGTCCGCTTCGCGGGGTGTCCGCCGGTGCGGCGAGCGGGCGCCGGTATCGCCTGGTACAGCAGCTCGACCAGCTCGGCGGTGGTCGAGAACGGCCGGTTGGCGCGCCTGCGGGCGATCTGCGAGGCGATCCGGTTGGCGAACCGCTCCTCGCCGAACTCACGCAGCAGCCGCGCCAGCGTGCGCTCGTCGTAGGTGTTGACAACCTCCGCCGCAGTCAGCGGCGCGTCGGGGTCCATCCTCATGTCCAGCGGTGCGTCCACGGCATAGGAGAAGCCCCGTTCGGTGCGGTCCAGCTGCATCGAGGAGACCCCGAGGTCGAAGAGGATGCCGGCCACCGAGAAGTCGTCGCTGCCCACCCAGTGACCGGACTGCTCGAGTGCGCCTTGGATCCCGTCGTATCGGGTACGCACCAGCAGCACGCGGTCGCCGAATTTGGATAGCCGCTCTCCGGCGATCCATAGGGCATTCGGATCGCGGTCCAACCCGATGAGCCGCAGGGCGGGGAACTCGGTGAGGAATCGCTCGGCATGGCCACCCGCGCCGAGTGTGGCGTCGATGAGCACTGCGCCGCTGCCATCGGGGGCGTCGCGGGTCAGCGCAGGGGCAAGCAGCTCGACACAGCGGTCGAGGAGGACGGGGATGTGATCTGGCATCGCTGTGAATCCCTCCAGGCCTCCGGGGAAGGCCCCTGCACCGAGGTCCCTGTCCGAGTGTGCGGACCTGGCGTCGGGGAAGTACGCCAGGGCCGGTTCGGACAGAGGCCACGATGCACGGGCACCGAGCCGGTCGAGTCCCGCATCAGATGATGTCGTGCAGAGCTTCATCTGTGGCCGCGGAGAAGTTCTCTTCGTGCGTCTGTTGGTATTCCTGCCACGCCGCCGAATCCCAGATCTCCAGGTAGTCAACCGATCCGATCACCACGCAGTCCTTCGAGAGGTTGGCGTAGCGGCGATGATCGGCCGACAGCGTGATCCGGCCTTGTGAGTCGGGGTGCTGTTCGTCGGTGGCCGCGGCCAGGTTTCGCAGGAATGCCCGAGCCTCCGGATTGCTCCGGGATGCCTGCGACGCCCGTCGTGCCAACTTTTCGAACTCCGCGCGCGGGTAGACGGCGAGGCTGTGATCTTGGCCTTTGGTGACCATCAACCCTCCTGCCAGCGCGTCGCGGAACTTGGCGGGCAGTGTGAGCCGCCCCTTGTCGTCGAGCTTCGGCGTGTAGGTGCCGAGAAACATCCCGCCACCTCCCGCGCCATCCGGAGCCCCGGTTGCTCCGTTGCCGCCACTTTACCCCACAATCCCCCACATCACTCCATTTGATATCAAGTTTTGTTCGCGCGTCCCCACCTAGCAGGGAGATCGGCGACGTTTCAGCACCGCGGTTGGGCATCGGGAGCTGTCCGGGCTGGTAAAACCGCAGCTAGAGGGGCATGACCGGATCGGTGGGGCGCGGTGGGGCAGCAATTCAGCAGCTGAGCCGGCCGTCCGCACAAAAAAGGGGTAGCCCGGTGTGGGCTACCCCTGGGGTCGGTGTGTTACTACTCGTCGAAACGGCGGCGGAAGCGATCCTCCATGCGACTGGTGAACGAACCGCCGGAACCCTTGGCTTTCTTTTGTCGCTGCTGCCCGACCTGATCGGTGGCCGAATGGTCACGACCGCCTGCCACGCGCGGGCCGGTGATCGCGAAGACCACGCCGCCGAACATCACGATGAAGCCGATCACAGACAGGATCGCGAAGTCGCCGATCCGAGTGGCGGGGATCGCGATACCCGCCACAAGCATCGCCAGTCCGGCCACGAAAAGCGCTGCACCCTGCAGTCGACGGCGGGTGGACGGCGCGCGGAGCGTTCCACCGCGAACGCTCGAAGCGAACTTCGGGTCCTCGGCATAAAGCGCGCTCTCGATCTGATCGAGCATGCGCTGCTCATGATCGGAGAGTGGCATTCGTCCCTCCCTCGGGGCCCTGGAGCCGATGCGACCGGTCTCAAATCGTTCAAACTGATGTCCGCCCGCATTCACGGACGCCTAACAGTCATGATACGAGGTCAGTCTGAGCCGTACCACCTTGTTGGACGCCCGATTGTATGACGTGCACTGCCGCCGGTGAGTAACACCTCGCTCGGTTTGATAATGGGGACACGTGAGTGCACCAAGTTGATCTGAGGACAGGAGCAAGTTGGCGACGTTTCTGATCGATCTGTCGCCGAGCGATATGCAACGCCGGCTCGGTGACGCGCTCGCCGTCTACGTCGACGCCATGCGCTATCCGCGTGGCACCGAAGACCAACGCGCATCGATGTGGCTCGAGCACACGCACCGGGGTGGGTGGAAGGCGGTCGCCGCCGTCGAGGCGCCCGACCGGGACGGACCCGACGCGACTGCCCCTTCAGATCCGGAACTGGCCTCGGCGTCGCTGCTCGGCATCGCATACGGCTACTGCGGCGCGCCGGACCAATGGTGGCAGCAGCAAGTGGTCGCCGGCCTGCACCGGGTAGGCGCCGAGCCGGCCCGCATCGCCGAGCTGATGACGAGCTACTTCGAGCTCACCGAACTGCACATCCATCCCCGCGCGCAGGGCCGCGGACTCGGTGAGGCGCTCGCCCGCCGGCTGCTCGCCGACCGTGCCGAATCGCAGGTACTGCTGTCGACGCCCGAGATCAACGGCGAAGCAAACCGGGCCTGGCGGCTCTACCGTCGCCTCGGCTTCGCCGACATCATCCGGGGTTACCACTTCGCAGGCGATCCGCGGGCGTTTGCCATCCTGGGGCGGGCTTTACCTCTCTGATACCTCTCTGATGCATCGCTGAACCGCTCCGGTCTGGCACGATGACCACGTGCGCGCCCAGCATTCTCGGAAACGTCGGCTGCTCGCCGTGATGTTGCTGATCCTGATCGCCCTTCCGGCACTCGTCGGATGTGTTCGGATCAGGGCGTCGATGACGGTCTCGCCCGACGACAGGGTGTCGGGACAGATCGTCGCCGCGGCCAAACCGCGCAACGACGACGACAAGGGCCCCCAACTTCTCAACAACCTGACATTCGCCAACAAGGTGGCTGTCTCCGAGTACAGCCGCGACGACTATGTCGGCTCTCAAGCGGTGTTCTCAGACCTCACCTTCGCCGAACTCCCCCAACTGGCCAACATGAACCGCGACGCCGCCGGCGTGGACATCGCGCTTCGGCGCGCCGGCGACCTCGTGATTCTCGAGGGCCGCGTCGACCTCACCTCACTGAGCGACCCCGACGCCGACGTCTCTCTTTCGGTGTCGTTCCCCGGCGAGGTCACATCGACCAACGGGACCCAGGTGTCCGCCGAGATCGTCGAGTGGAAACTGCGGCCCGGTGTCGTGAGCACGATGAACGCCCAGGCCCGATATACCGACCCGAGCGCCCGCTCGTTCACCGGCGCCGCGATCTGGCTCACCGTGGGCTCATTCCTGGTTGCCGGGATCATCGGCGGACTCGCCTACTACAACCGCGACCAATCGCCCCGCGTCGGCGAGCGCCGCACCGAGTCCCCTTGACACCCCGCTCTGACTTGCTAAACCAGCAGGCTCAGGCTCTACTCTGAATGCACTCGGGGCGAATAGTGCACAAAGAAAGGGGCGCCCGCTGAGCGTGTACGCAGCGGCACCGTCAGCCGTCGAGTTGGCCAAAGCCGTGACCGAGCAACTGCGCGTCTATCTTGCCGAGCGCCGCAGCGAATGTGCTTACATGGGCGCCGATTACGGCGAGCTGACCGCCGCGCTGGAAGAGTTCGTGCTGCGCGGCGGCAAGCGCCTGCGGCCGGCCTTCGCGTACTGGGGCTGGCGCGCGGTGGCCGAACACCCCGACGACAGCGATGAGGAGCAGGCCCTGCGCCTGTTCTCCGCACTCGAATTGCTGCACGCCTGTGCCCTCGTCCACGACGACGTCATCGACGCATCGGCGACCCGTCGCGGACTGCCGACCGTGCATCGGCTGTTCTCGGAGAAGCACCGCGCCAACGACTGGCACGGCAACTCCGACCAATTCGGCCTGTCCGCAGCGATCCTGCTCGGTGACCTCTCCCTGGTGTGGGCCGACGACATCGTCGCGACGGTCGATCTGCCGATCGAGGCGCACCGTCGCGTCAACCGGATCTGGGGCGCCATTCGCACCGAGGTCCTCGGCGGCCAGTACCTCGACATCGTGGCCGAGGCCAGCGGCGCCGAATCGGTGGCATCGGCGATGACGGTGAACATCTACAAGACTGCTTCGTACACGATTTCACGCCCGCTGCAATTGGGCGTCGCCGCGGCGGCGGACCGCCCGGATGTGCAGGCCGCTTTCCACGAGCTGGGCACCAACCTCGGCGTCGCGTTTCAGCTGCGCGACGACGTGCTCGGCGTGTTCGGCGACCCAGCGGTGACCGGCAAGCCCTCCGGAGACGATCTGCGTTCGGGTAAGCGAACCGTGCTGCTGGCCGAGGCGGTCGAGCTGGCCGAGAAGCACGATCCGGTCGGGGCCAAAATGCTCCGCACATCCATCGGCACAGAGCTTTCCGACGCGCAGGTCAAAGATCTGTGTCTGCTCATCGAATCGGTCGGCGCACTGGCCGCCGTCGAAGACCGTATCGATGTGCTGACCCGCAGAGCGCTCGCGATCCTCAACGTCGCATCGATCGACAGCCAGGCCAAGATCGGCCTTTCGGAGCTCGCCAGATTGGCCGCCAACCGGACCGCGTGACAATGACACCATCGTCACCGGCGCTGCCGTCGGACACATCAGCCAGCGGGCAACGCATTTCGCGATTCGTCGCGTTCGCGACGTCGCCGGAGGCGAAACCCGCGCGGCTCGGCGCACTTGGCGCCGTGCTGATCGCCGCGGGCGGACTCGGCGCGGGCAGCACGCGGCTACACGATCCCCTGCTGGAATCGCTGCACCTGTCATGGCTGCGTTTCGGTCACGGTCTGGTGCTGTCGTCGGTGCTGTTGTGGGTCGGCGTGGCCTTGATGCTGTTGGCCTGGCTGCGGTTGGGGCGCAGCGTGATCGACCGCACCGCGACCGAGTACACGATGGTCGCGACGACGGCGTTCTGGCTGGCTCCGCTGCTGTTGAGTGTCCCGGTGTTCAGCCGCGACACCTATTCGTATCTGGCCCAGGGCGCGCTGCTGCGCGACGGATTCGACCCGTACGTCGTCGGGCCTATCGAGAACCCGAACTCGTTGCTGGAGAACGTCAGTCCCATCTGGACGACCACAACGGCACCCTACGGACCCGCCTTCATCCTGGTGGCAAAGTTCGTGACCCTGGTGGTCGGCGAGGACGTGGTCGCGGGCACGATGCTGCTGCGGCTGTGCATGTTGCCCGGTCTGGCGCTGTTGATCTGGGCGGCGCCCCGGGTGGCCCGTCACGTCGGCGCCAACGGCGCCGCGGCACTATGGATATGCGTGCTGAACCCGCTGGTGATCATCCATCTGATGGGCGGCGTCCACAACGAGATGCTGATGGTCGGACTGATGATGGCCGCGATCGCACTGACCTTCAGCGGCCACCACTTCTGGGGCGTCAGCCTGATCGCCGTCGCGGTCGCTGTGAAAGCCACCGCGGGCCTTGCCCTTCCGTTCATGGTGTGGGTGTGGGCACGGGACCTACGGCAACGGCGCGGTTATGGGCCCGCCAAGTCGTTCGCGGCGGCGACCGTCGCCTCGGCACTCGTCTTCGTCGCGGTGTTCGCGGTATTGTCGCTGGCCGCCGGCGTCGGCCTGGGCTGGCTGACAGCACTCGCGGGTTCGGTGAAGATCATCAACTGGCTGACGCTGCCGACCGCAGCGGCCAACCTGATCAACGTCATCGGCAGCCTCTTCATGCAGGTGAACTTCTACGCCGTGCTCGACGTCACCCGGATCATCGGCATCGCCATCATCGCGATCTCACTTCCATTGCTGTGGTGGAGGTTTCGCCACACCGACCGCGAGGCTCTGGTCGGTATCGCCCTGGTGATGGCCGTCGTGGTGCTGTTCGTGCCCGCGGCGCTGCCCTGGTACTACACCTGGCCGCTGGCGGTCATCTCAGCCTTGACCCAGGGTAGGCGGTCGATTGCGATCATCGCGGGCTTGTCCACATGGATCACGGTGATCTGGAAACCCGACGGAGCGCACGGCATGTACTCGTGGCCGCACGTGCTGCTGGCCACAGCTTGTGCTGCAGGCGCGTGGTACTCGCTTTACAAGGCGCCGGCGGTCAGCACGGCACGACCCGCCGAGCGGTCAATAAGCTAGAGCCTGGGCCCGACGTACCACCTCACGGGCCTGATGCGAGTGCAACGCGTCAACCGGCCGGGCATTGGGTTGCTTGTCCGCCTCCCCGTCCCTGCGGATCGTCAGCGACGAGTCCGGGGTGAACAGCCAGCGCATGATCTCGGTCTCGTGATAGCCGCCGTCGTGCAGCAGGACGAGTAACCCGTGCAGGCTCTTCACGACGCGACCGGCGTCGTCGAAGAAGATCTTCGGCACCACCACCGCGCCGTTGCGGCGTACGCCAATCAGGTGTCCTTCCCTCAGATGCTGCTGCACCTTGGTGACCGGAACACCGAGTAGATCGGCGACAGCGGGCAGGTCGTAGACGGCCTCGCCAGGGTCAAGAACATCATCGGCGGCCGGAATGCTGCTCACCTCATCGAGTCTAAGTCGAGACGGTCGACTCGTAACATGTGTTTCGTGGAGACCCACCGGCAGTCGGCGCCGCTCGTCGGGACCGTGCTGGACGGTCGGTACCGAGTCGACAACATGATCGCCACCGGCGGCACGAGCTCCGTGTACCGCGGACTGGACCTTCGTCTCGACCGTCCAGTGGCACTCAAGATCATGGAATTCCGCTACGCGGGCGACCAACAGTTCCTCACACGTTTTCAGCGCGAGGCGCGCGCGGTGGCCCGCCTCAAGGATCCCGGCCTCGTCGCCGTCTACGACCAGGGCGCTGGAACACCCGGCAGGCAGGCCCCTTACCTCGTGATGGAGCTCGTCGAGGGCGGCACCCTGCGAGAGCTGTTGCGCGAGCGCGGACCGATGCCACCGCATGCCGTCGCCGCGGTGCTCAAACCGGTACTCGGCGGGTTGGCGGTCGCGCACGCGGCCGGTCTGGTGCATCGCGACATCAAGCCCGAGAACGTGTTGATCTCCGACGACGGCGAGGTCAAGATCGCCGACTTCGGGCTGGTTCGCGCGGTCGCCGAAGCCAAGATCACGTCCACCAGCGTCATTCTGGGCACCGCGGCCTACCTGTCACCCGAACAGGTCGGCACCGGTGACGCCGATCCCCGCAGCGATGTGTACTCGGTCGGCATCATGGCCTACGAGCTGCTCACCGGCGTCACGCCGTTCACCGGTGACAATGCGCTCACGGTCGCATACCAACGGATGGACCACGATGTACCCCCGCCGGGAACGGTGATTGCCGGTGTGCCAACACAATTCGATGAACTGGTACTGCACGCCACCGCCCGCGATCCGCAGCGGCGCTACACGGACGCCGGGGACATGGCCGATGATCTCGCCGAGATCGTCGACGACCTCGGCCTGCCGGCCTTCCGCGTGCCTGCACCGAGCAACTCGGCTCAGCACGCTGCGGCGACCACCGTCGTCACCGCCGGCAAACCCCGGCCCGCACCGCAGCACACCCGTGAGCTCACTCTCGGCAACATTCCGCCCCAGGAGCCCGAATATCAGCCGGTGTCAGGACAATTCGCCGGTGTCGACCTCGACGAGTTCTACTGGGCGCGGCAACGCTCCAAGCGCGTGCTGCTGTTCTGGGTGATCGCCGTCATCACGCTGACCGGGCTGGTGGCCGCGGGCTCGTGGACGGTCGGCAGCAATATCGGTGCGCTGCTGTAACTAGTCGCGCAGCATCTCCGCGACGAGGAACGCCAGCTCCAGCGACTGCTGGGTGTTCAGTCGCGGGTCGCAGGTGGTCTCGTAACGCCCGGCCAGGTCCGAATCGGAGATATCCTGAGCGCCGCCGAGGCACTCGGTGACGTTCTCGCCGGTGATCTCGACGTGAATGCCGCCCGGATGCGTGCCCAGCGCGCGGTGCACCTCGAAGAAGCCCTGCACCTCGTCGACGATCCGGTCGAAGTGGCGGGTCTTGTAACCGGTCGACGACTCGTGGGTGTTGCCGTGCATCGGATCGCACTGCCAGATCACCTGATGCCCGGTCGCCTGCACCTTCTCGATGATCGGTGGCAGCAGGTCGCGAACCTTGTTGTTGCCGAAGCGCGTGACCAACGTCAACCGGCCGGGCTCGTTGTTCGGGTCGAGCCGCTCCACGTATTCGACGGCGAGTTCCGGGGTCATCGTGGGGCCGAGCTTCACGCCGATCGGGTTGGCGATCACCTCGGCGAACGCGATGTGTGCTCCGTCGAGCTGGCGGGTGCGCTCGCCCACCCACACGTAGTGCGCGGACAGGTCGAACAGCGCCTGCTCGCCCTCGCTGTTGTCGGCCAGCCGCAGCATCGCCCGCTCGTAGTCGAGCACCAACGCCTCGTGAGACGCGTAGATCTCGGCGGTCTGCAGATTGGGATCGTTGACGCCACACGCGTTCATGAATCGCAGACCGCGGTCGATCTCGCCGGCCAAGGCCTCGTACCTGGCGCCGGCAGGCGACGTCCGGACGAATTCCCGGTTCCAGTCGTGCACGAGGTCCAGGGACGCGAGCCCGCCCGATGTCAGGGCGCGGGTCAGGTTCATCGCGGCACTCGCATTCGCGTACGCGCGCACCAGCCGCGACGCGTCGTGCTCGCGGACCGCGGCGTCGGGAGCGAACCCGTTGATCATGTCGCCGCGGTAGGACTTCAGCCCGAGGGCATCGGTGTCCGACGAGCGCGGCTTGGCGTACTGGCCTGCGATTCGCGCGACCTTGATCACCGGCATGCTCGACCCGTAGGTCAGGACGACGGCCATCTGCAGCAGGGTGCGGATATTGCCCCTGATATGGGGTTCGGTGTTGTCGGCGAACGTCTCGGCGCAGTCGCCGCCCTGGAGCAGGAACGCCTCGCCGCGGGCCACGTCGGCCAGCAGGCTCTTGAGCCGCTCGATCTCAGAGGAAACGGTGATGGGCGGCACGCTCTCCAGGACGGTCCGCATCGCCTTGGCCTGTTCGGCGTCCCAGCTCGGCTGTTGGGCGGCGGGCTTGGCGAGTGCGGTGTCCAGGCGTTGCCGCAGCTCATCAGGCAGCGGCGGCAGCGCAGGCAGCTGGTCGATGGGTACGTCGACGGTCCAGTTCACCCGTCAATGGTAACTGGGCGCCGATAGCGGTTTTCACCGCTGGACTGGCACTTCGCCGGTGGTCATCAACTGGAAGCGCAACAGGTTGTGACGCGCGTCCACCAGGGCGTCGTGGGCGTCGCGCGGTCGCGGCGGCATCCGGGGCGATCCCCTCTCCTCCCAGAACTGCCGCAACTCCCGGGTGAACCGAGGAATCGCAGGCGGCAGGTCGGTCATCGGGCCCCACAACTGACACAGCACGACATGGTCGTAAGCCCCGACCCACGCCCACAGTTCGATCGGCTCGTCACCGTCGACGCCGAAGAAATCTTCCAGCTCCGAGCGGATCTGCCGACGCGAGCGCCATAGCTGCGACGACGGCGAAGGGAGCTTGGGCAGCACGTTCTTGCGCACCCAGCTGCCCGCCTGTTCCGGGTTGAACTCCGTTGAAATACCGTAATATTCGCGACCGTCCTCGGCTGCGACGCCAATGGAGATCAGCTCGATCGTCCGGCCGTTGTCGATGAACTCGGTGTCGTAGAAGTACTTCACGCCCGCGGTACTCCCGCCGCCGCCCGCTCTGGCGCCGGGGCGGCGCGGATCTCGCGGTCCAGTTCCTGGTTCACTTCGGCGTCTTCCGGGAAGCGTGGCTCGCCCGCGATGACGTGCTGCAGCCACAGCTTGGCCTGCACCACCGGTCGTCGCAGCCGACGTTCGCGCTCCAGCGCGCGGTGCATCTTCCTCGGGCGGTCGCCGTATCGCCATCGGGCCCACGGCGCGTGTGGGCGGGACAGCCGGATCGCTCCGATGAAGAGCAGCGGGGTGATGAACATCCCCACCAACCCGGTCCAGACCTTGCCCTTGAGCAACACGACGACCGCCAGCATCAACGTGAGCGCTGCAAGGGCGATCACGCTGGCCCTCGCCTCGAACGAGTGGTCGTTGCGCCAGATCCCGATATCGAAGAAAGACAGCGGGTTGAACCCCAGGACGAGCAGACCCGCCACGGCGACGGCAGCGAATACCGCGTCGACCGAAGTTCGCCCGTCCTCGGCCCAATAAACGTCCTGCAAGTGCAGGATCAGCGCGAACTCATCGAGCACCAGTGCGGCTCCGATTCCGAAAAAGGTTGCCGCGACCGTGAATTCGGGTACCCCCCCGTTGACCGCCAAAGTCACCATCGACACACCGGAGATCATGACGAGTATCACGCCGATAACCACGTGGTGGATGTGCAGTCCGCCGCCTGCAGAAATGTTGCGCGGCTGCCACCACTTGCGGGGCGCGTCGGAGTCGGCATGGCTGCGGATGTACCGCACGATCGTGCGCGTCACAAAGAACGTGAGAATGAACGCGACCAGGCAGAACACCAGCGGTATTCGGCTATGTGGAATGCCGAAGTCGAGGTCGAACGTCGCGCGCACGGTCGAAAACTTACGCCGACCTGCGCGTGTCACGCCCGGGATACCCTCCGACGCGCCGGTGGCCACCGATAGTCTGGTCGCGAAATGAGTATTCGGCGGTCTCCCGGCATGCCTGATTGGGGACGAATGCTCGCCTGGCGGCTGGTTCAGCTGCTCACCGTGGCGGCATTGGTCTGGGCCGGCTGGCGGCTGCTGGGCCACACCCCGTACCGCATCGATATCGACGTCTACCGGATGGGCGGGCAGGCCTGGCTCGACGGCCGGCCGCTGTATGCCGACGGTGTCATGTTCAACACTCGCGGCGGGCTCGACCTGCCCTTCACCTACCCGCCGCTGGCGGCCGTCCTGTTCGCGCCGTTCGCGCTCCTGTCGCTGGACGGTGCGAGCATCGCCATCACGCTGGCCACACTGCTTCTGCTGATCGTCGCGACGACCATCCTGCTGACTCGACTGGACGTATGGCCGGATCCGGCGGACGGCAAGAGCGCTGTCACCTCGGAGCCGGCATGGCTGCGCCGGACCTGGCTGGCCGCGGCGATCGTGGCGCCCGCGGTCATCTACTTCGAACCGATCCGGTCGAACTTCGACTTCGGCCAGATCAACGTGGTGTTGATGACCCTGGTCATCGCCGATTGCGTCCCGCGCAAGACACCGTGGCCGCGCGGCATGCTGTTGGGGCTGGCGATCGCCCTCAAACTCACCCCTGCGGTGTTCCTGCTGTACTTCGTCCTGCGTCGGGACACCCGCGCGCTGCTGGTCACCGCAGCGTCTGCCGCTGCCGCCACGCTGGCCGGGGTGGCGTTCGCCTGGCGCGACTCGTTCGAGTACTGGACGGAAACTGTGCGCAACACCGACCGCATCGGCACCGCGACGCTGAACACCAACCAGAACATCGCCGGCGCCCTGGCTCGGTTGGGCCTCGGCGAAGGCATGCGATTCGTGTTGTGGACCGTCGCCTGTTTCGCGGTGCTGGCGCTGACGGTGTGGGCCGTGCGACGCGTCTTGAAGGCCGAGCAACCGGTGCTCGCCCTGATCTGCGTGGCGATGTTCGGGCTGGTGGTGTCGCCGGTCTCCTGGTCGCATCATTGGGTGTGGGTGCTGCCCACCGTGCTGGTCACCGGCATCGCGGCCTACCGCCAGCGGCACGTGGCCCTGGGGGTTGTCGCCGCGGCGGGCGTCGCGCTGATGATCTGGACCCCGATCCCGCTGATGCCCGAACACCAGGAAACCGCGGCGTCGCTTTGGCGGCAGCTGGCCGGCGGTTCCTACGTGTGGTGGGCGATCGCGGTGATTGTCGTGTCAGGCACGATGTCGTGGCGCCAGACCCAGGGCTCCGATGCCGCGGTCGACGAAGCGCGTGTTCCCGCGGTCAACTAACCGGCGGCAACTTCGGGCATACGGGCGGACGGCTTCGCGGTGGGCTCCGCCTTGCCTTCCTTGACATCGGCGGCGTACAGGTCGACGTACTCCTGCCCGGACAGGCGCATCAGCTCGTACATCACCTCGTCGATGACGGCCCGCTCGATGAACCGGTTGCCTGCCAGGCCCTCGAACCGGCTGAAGTCCATGGGCTTGCCGAACTTCACCGTGACCCGGCCGAATCGCCACATCTTGCTGCCAGGCGGATTGACGGAATCCGTGCCGATCATCGCGACCGGAATCACCGGGACACCCGTCTCCAGCGCCAGTCGCGCCAGCCCTGTCTTGCCCTTGTAGAGCCGTCCGTCGGGTGAGCGGGTGCCCTCGGGATACATACCGAGCAGCTTGCCCTCACCGAGCACCCGCGCCGCGGTGGTCAACGCGGCCTGCGCACTGTCGGCGTCGGAACGGTCGATCGGCACCTGGCCCGCGGCGGTGTAGAACCACCGCTGGAACCACCCTTTGAGCCCCGTTCCGGTGAAGTACTCGGCCTTGGCCAGGAAGGTGATCCGGCGGCGGACCACAAGAGGCTTGAAGAAGCTATCGGCAACGGCTAGGTGGTTGCTGGCGAGGATCGCGGGTCCCGAGCGCGGAACATAGTCCAGCCCTTCGACTTTCGGCCGGCCCAGCAACGACAGCAAAGGACCCATGAAGATGTACTTGAACAGCCAATACCACATGGGCCCCTCCTGATGATCGAACACACCTCGGTGTTCTGCGACAACTGTACCCACGCACCGGGCATGCGACCACAGCGCAGCCTCGGCGCGAGATTGAACTCAGCTAGTCCTCGACCGTTACCGGAATGTGCTGATAGCGCCCGGGTCCCGGTGGTGCGGGCCCGTCATTGTTGGGCGGTTCCGGCGGCGACGGCGGCCCGTCCGGAGGCGGAGGCGGTGCGCCACCCGACTGTCCGGAATGCGCAGTGTCCTCGATGAGCGCCCGCACCACGGTGAGCAGCGCGACGCTGTGATCAGCGATGACCGTCAGCAATGGATGCTGTTCGCCCGACGCCAGCGCGGCCAGTGCGCACACCGGGCACCACACCTGCTGGCACTTCCCGGGGGTGGCGTCTGGGGCGGCCGCACGCGCCGCGGCCATGCGCAGCGCGGGGTCGAGTCGATCCAGGATGGTCTGCGCCAGCTGCCGCAACTCCGGACCGATGTCGGAGTGTTCGCCGTTCACTGAGGCCACACCTCCGGATTCGGTCGGAACCGCACTGTCAGTTCACTGCCTCGCAGCTGCGCGTCGATCACGATGCAACGACGTAGTACCGAAGCGAGTCGAACACGGCGTCGCATCCCGCCGACACCGATGATCAAGTCGTCGTCGACCCGTCCGAGCGCGAGGGCGGTTGAGTCGACCTGCGGCAACTCTAGCCGCAGTCGGTAGACGGCTTCGAGACCGGATCCGGATTCCCTGTCCACGATCGGCCGCAGCGGACCAGGGGGCGGTGAACCGTCGCGCCTGCGTGCGGCGTCCAGCAGCTCGCCAAGTGCTTTCGGACCGATCGGCTCGCCGGCCAGGTGCGGAACGAGGACGAGCTGCACGTCGCCGATCATGCTGTCCAATTCGTCGAGCACCGACTGCTGCTCGGAGATCCGTTCGGAGTACCAGTCAAACGCGGGATGATCGGGCAGGTTGCGGTACTCGTATGAATCGTCCTGCACCAGAATCTGGTTGACGATCAACTCGTCGATCCGAACGCCCATCAACGCCAGCGAGCCCAGCGTGCGGGCCGCCTCGGCGGCGACCACCCGTTCAGCGGTCATCACCAGATGGGCGCTGAGTACGGACCCGTCGGTGAGCAGCGCGCTCAACCGCTCGGTGCCCGCGCCGATGCGTTCCACGAGTCCCACGACCGCAGCCGAACGAGCGTCGTCGGTGCCGGACAGCCGGCGGTGCCGGGGCCAGGCGCGCTCCAGGTAAAGCGCGAACGTCGCGGGCAGCGTGAGCATGCGCAGCGCATCGGCGGTCGACGCGCAGTCCACCACGACGTGATCCCACTGACCAGCTGCCGCCAGCTCGCCGACCTCGTGCAAACCGAGCACTTCCTGGATACCCGGCAGCGCTGAAAGTTCTTCGGGGGCAACGCTTCCCAGATCCGACTCGGGAAATCTGCCGGCCAGCATCCCGGCGATCTCGCGCCAGTGCGTCTCCAGCAGTGCCAGCGTGTCGAGCGCCAACGCGTCGAGGAGACCACCCGCGTCGGTGCCGTTGTCAAGGTCGGCGAAGACCCTGGTGGGTTTCCGTCGCCCGGTCGGAGTGATTTGCGCGCCCAGGACGTCACCGATCGAGTGCGCCTGATCCGTCGACACGAGCAGCACCCGCATGCCCGCGCGGGCGTCGCGCACGGCGGTGGCGGTGGCCAGAGTCGACTTCCCGACACCGCCCTTACCGACGAAGAGACTGATCCGAGCCACCGGCGGGCCCGGATTCACACCGCGAGGGGGTGGCGGAAGGTCACTCAGCCTCGGCTCGTTTCTTGAGGTCCTTCAACGCGGTGTCGGTGAGCCGCCGTTCGGCCTTGCGCTTCAGCAGCCCGATCATGGGGATGATCAGGTCGACCGACAGCTCATAGGTAACGTCGGTTCCAGACCCCTTGGGCGACAACCGATATGCGCCGTTCAACGACTTGAGCAGCGAACTGGACACCAAGGTCCACTCCACCGAGCCGCGGTCGACCTGCTTCCAGTCGTATGCCAGAACCATCGTGTCCTTGAGCACGGCCGCGTCCAACACCAGTCGCGCCGTCTTGGGATACCCCTCCGGACCTGCCTCGAGGACCTCGCAGTACTTGTACTCGTTGACCCACTCCGGATAGGACGCGATGTCGGCGATGACACCCATCACCCTCGACGGGTCGGCATCGATGTAGATGGTCTGCGCCGTCTTGTCCGCCACTGCCTTCTTCTCCGTCTATCTGCCGATGGCCCAGAATCTACCCCGCGCGGCGGCGTTGGGCCCAAGTCTCACGCCAGCCGGGATACCCCGACCGGGCGCGTCGCCTCCAGGCGCCGCTTCACCTCGAACGCCATGTCTTTGCCCGCTACCCGGCGCTGATGGTTCATTTTGGCGAGGTTCATCTTCGCCAGCTGCCAGGCCGCCACGCCCGACGGTTCAGCATGCAGGAAATAATGCAGGATCACCCCGTCCAGGGCGGGCTGCAGCCAGACTTCCATCGTGCCGGTGAGCGCGCCGGCGACTGTCCACCGGTGACCGACCTCGCCGCGGTCCTCCACCACGGTCAGCCGCAGGTCGGGCCACCAGCGGCGCCAGTTCGCGGGGTCGCCGACCGCCGTTCCCACCTCGGCGGGGTCAGCGGAGACAAACGTCTCGTCGGCGATCTGGATGCTGTGCATGGCCTACAAGCTATACATGCGTGCCCCGGTCGGTGTCGACGGTGGCCGACTACGCTATTGAGCGGCAAAGCCGCTAGTCGAGAGGCCATGATCGTGCGCGAGTTCAGTGTCCCCGCCTCATTCACCGTGGGTGAGTATGACAATGTCGTCAGCTCCGTCTTCAGCCACGAGCGCGACGATCCCGACCACGTGATCTTCCAGCGCCTCGTCGACGGCGTATGGACCGACGTCACGTGCAAGGAGGCCGCCGATCAGATCCGTTCGGCGGCACTGGGGTTGATCGCCGAGGGTGTGGCCCCCGGTGATCGCGTCGCCGTCCTGTCGGCCACCCGCTACGAGTGGCCGATCCTGGACTTCGCGATTCTCGCCGCGGGTGCGGTGACGGTGCCGATCTATGAGACCAGCTCCGCCGAGCAGGTGAAATACGTACTCGAGAATTCCGGCGCGGTGCTGATATTCGCCGAGTCCGACGCTCACGCCGACAAGATCGAGCAGTTCAAGGGCGAGGTGCCCTCGTTGCGCACGGTGCTGCGGATCGACGGTTCGGATACGCCCGCGCTCGACGCGCTCGCCGCGGCGGGCGCGTCGGTGGACGCCAAACAGCTCGATGACCGCCTGGCCGGCGTGAAGTCCTCCGACCCCGCGACGCTGATCTACACGTCGGGCACCACCGGCAGACCGAAAGGCTGCCAACTCACCCATTCCAACCTGCTCTACGAGATCCGCGGCGCCAAGGACTGCTTCCCCACGCACCTGGCCAAGGGCGAACGGATGCTGGTGTTCCTGCCGCTCGCGCACGTACTGGCCCGCGCGATCACCGTCGCCGCGTTCACCAACAAGGTGACGCTCGGGTTCACCAGCGACATCAAGAACCTCGTGCCGACGTTCGCGGTCTTCAAGCCGACGTTGGTGGTGTCGGTGCCGCGGGTGTTCGAAAAGGTGTACAACACCGCCGAGCAGAACGCCGAAAGTGGCGGCAAGGGCAAGATTTTCACGGCCGCCGCCGACACCGCGATCGAGTGGAGCAAGGCGCAGGACACCGGCGGCCCCGGTCTTGTGCTCAAACTCAAGCACGCGCTGTTCGACAAGCTGGTCTACGGCAAGCTCCGGGCCGCACTCGGCGGCGAATGTCACGCCGCGATTTCCGGCGGCGCCCCGCTTGGTGCACGGCTGGGCCACTTCTACCGCGGCGTCGGGCTCTCGATCTACGAGGGCTACGGGCTCACCGAGACCAGCGCGGCCATCACCGTGAACCGCGTCGGCGACCTGCGCGTGGGTTCGGTCGGCAAGCTGCTGCCCGGCAACAGTATGAAGCTCGGTGAGGACGGCGAGCTGCTGGTCAAGGGCGGCGTCGTGTTCAGCGGCTACTGGCGCAACGAAGCCGAGACCAACGCGGTGTTCTCCGACGGCTGGTTCCACACCGGCGATCTGGGCGCCATCGACGACGACGGCTTCCTGACGATCATCGGTCGCAAGAAGGAGATCATCGTCACCGCCGGCGGCAAGAACGTCGCACCCGCCATCCTCGAAGACCGGCTGCGGGCCCACCCGTTGATCAGTCAGGCGATGGCGGTCGGTGACGCGAAACCTTTCATCGCAGCGCTCATCACGATTGACCCCGAGGCGTTCGACGGCTGGAAGGACCGCAACGGAAAAAACGCGGGCGCGTCGGTCGGTGACCTGGCCACCGACCCCGACCTGGTCGCCGAGATCGACCTGGCCGTCAAGGAGGCCAACGAGGCCGTGTCCAAGGCCGAGGCGATCCGCAAGTTCCGGATCCTGGGCGTGGACTTCACCGAGGACACCGGCGAACTGACCCCGACGATGAAGGTCAAGCGCAAGGTGGTGGCCGAGAAGTTCGCCACCGATATCGAGGGTTTGTACGCGAAGGACTAGAGCAGGTCGGACAACTTGGCGGCCTGGTCCTTCCACTGCCAGTTGTCGACGGCCCAGCGCCGACCGGCCGCCCCCATCCGGGCCGCCCGGTCGGGATCGGCGAGCAGATCGCTCACGGTCGCCGCGATCGCGCCGACGTCCCAGCCGTCGACCACCACCCCGGTCTCGCCGTCGAGCACGGTCTCGGGCGCACCGCCTGACCGGCCGGCGACCACGGGCACTCCGCACGCCGACGCCTCCAGGTAGACGATGCCCAGACCTTCGACGTCCAGGCCGGCTCCCCTGGTCCGGCACGGCATCGCGAACACGTCAGCCATCGCATGATGGGCCGGCAGTTCCTCGCCAGGCACGCCGTCGGTGAACACCACATGGTCGGACACCCCGAAGTCCTGCGCGAGGCCCCGCAGGGATTTTCCGTAGGGGCCGCCGCCGACGATCACCAGAGCGGCACCGTGCACACGTTGCCGGATGGCGGGCAGCGCCCGGATCAACATGTCCTGGCCCTTGCGCGGCACCAGTCGCGACAGACAGACCACGACGGGGCGACCGCCCAGCCCGTAGCGGGCCCGCATCTGCGCGCGTGCGATCTCGTCGGGCACGAACCGCTCGGTGTCCACACCCGGCGGCAGATGCTCGAGTGCCGCATGCGGACCGAACGCCGACGCGAACCGCCGCCTGGTGTAGCGGCTGACGTAAGTCACCGCGTCGGTCCCGGATCCAATGCGCCGCAACGCCGTTCGGGCCAGCGGGAGCATCGACCATCCCACCTCGTGGCCATGGGTGCTCGCGATCACCCGGGCGGCGCCCGCGTCGCGAGCCAGTGACGCCATCAACGCCAGCGGTGCCGCCGCGCCGAACCACACGGTCTCGGCGTTGTGAAGCTTGATGAGTCGCCGCATCCGACCCGCGACCGACGGTTCGGGCAGCATCAGCGTGGTCGGATGCCGCACCACCTCGTAGTCGGCGGCCCGGTCGAACTCGTCGGAGCCCTTCCACTTCGGTGCGTACACCGTCAAAGTGTGGGCACCCGCGTCGACCAGGTGGCCCACGAATTCCTGGAGGTACGACTGAATGCCGCCACGTCTGGGCGGAAAATCGTTGGTAACCAGCAGGACCCGACTCATAGCCCGTCAGGCTATTCCCTCTAGCGCCCGGGTGGGCGGTCCCCCCAGGTCAGCCACTGCCGCCATGCGGCCAGCACTGCGGCGAGGTCGGTTCCGAGGGCGTCTTGCACCGCGGTGGCGACGTCGGGGTGGCCGTGTCCGCCGGCGCGCACGTAGAGGTCCTTCAGTGCTGCGGTGCCGTAGGTGTCGGCCACGAACCGGCTGAACCACCAGGCGCGGTCGTAGGCCAGCGAGCGGTCGGGCCCGCTGAGCTCCGCCTCGGTCGGCAGTCCTGCCCCTGCCATAGCGGCGGCGTGGGTGGGCAGCGGCGTGGGAGGGCGAGCGACGAAGTCGGCAACGCCCTCGGTGAGCCACTGCGGTGCATCGGCTGCGGTCGCGTGACGTGCCGCGTAGTGGAACAGTTCGTGGCGCAAGACGATTCGCAGCGATTCATCGCTCATCTGCGCAGCGCCGGGTGCGAACACGATTCGTTCGCCGGTGGTGGTGGCCGCGGTGTGAGAGTCGCCGCCGCCGACCGCCGCGAACTGTTCGTCGGTGCCGGTCGCCACCAGGACGATCTCGCGCGGCCAGTCAGGTCCCCAGAAGCCGGTGACGGCGTCCGCCGCGTCGTCGAGATGCGCGGAGATGCGCCGCAGCAGGGGGGCGGTGCGCTCACCAAGACCGACCAGGCGCACGGTGCGGCCGTCTCGCAGCGTCTGCGTGGTCGGCGCCGAGGAGGGCGTGCTGAGGGACGCCGGTGCGGCCATCGGCGGATCGGGCTGAGTTGGTCCGGCATTGCCAAGTAGAAGCAGTCCGCAGACCAGTTCGGCGATCAGGACCGCGGCGAGAGTGGTTCTCGTCTTTGCATGCGAGAGGCGATCTGCCACTCGCCGGCGCTGGTTCTCCAGGGTCAGTAGCGGCGGACGTTGTAGATCGGCGCGTTGTCCACTGGGGCGACGCGCACCGGCGTGCCATAGGTCGAGGCGTGAACCATCATGCCGTTGCCGATGTAGATCGCGGTGTGCGATGCGTCGGAGTAGTAGTTGACGACGTCACCCGGTTGCATCTGGTCTACCGAGACCGGCGATCCGCCGTTGGCCAGCGCCTGGCTGGAGTGCGGCAGCGAGATGCCCGCCTGCTGGAACGACCACTGCACCAGCCCGGAGCAGTCGAACGCGTTGGGGCCGGATCCGCCCCACGAGTAAGGCGATCCGATGCGGCTCAATGCGGCCTGGATGACGGTGGTGCCGTGGCCGCCGACTGGCGGGGCCATGTCACCGGGCGGAACGCCGGGGGCCGGAACAGCGCCGGCGGGCGGCGGAGCGATGCCAGGAGGAGCGGCGGCGAGTATCGCGGGATCGCCCGGGGGCGCCGGAGCGGGCGGCGGCGGGATCGGGGGCACGGGCGGCATGGCGGCCAGGGCCTCGCGCTGGTTCGGCGTCAACGCCTCGTACTGCGACTTGACGGTCGCGATCTCGACCTGCAGCTTGCTCTGCTTGGACTGCAGATCAGCACGGACGGCGGCAGCCTGCTCGGCGGCGGTCTTCGCCGCGGCGGCCGACTTCGCCGATGCTTCCTCGGCGGCGGCTGCCCGTGCGCTGGCCTCCCGGAAGCTCTTCATCTGTGACGATATTTCAGCGGCCATCACGCGCTGTACCGACATCTGATCGATGAGACCCTGCGGCGACGAGGCTGTCAGCAGGGCGTTCATGCCGTCGGGCCGGCCACCCATGTACTGCGACGCGGCGATCTTGTCGACACCGATCTGGAATGTCACCAGTGCAGACCTGGCGGAATCCAGCGCACCGGCGTCGGCGGCGTGCTTGGCCTCCGCGGCCTCTTGCGCAGCCAGTTTGTCGTTCAGATCCAGTTGCGCGGAGTGCATGGCCTCGGTCGTCTGCTCGGCCTGCCGCGACAGTTCATTGAGCTTCGCCAGCGCGTCATCGGCGGGATCGGCCTGCACACCCGAGGCGAGAAGTCCGCCGAACACCATGAGGCCGGCTATCACACCGATACCGGGTCGCTTAAGAACACGAGTGAACCATTGCGTGCGGTCGAGCCTCAAGATTGCGTCCTTCAACTGCCGTGACGGGCCGTGTCGAGCTGCGCTTAGGTCTCAGACAGGTTACGAAACGGCATCGCCCTTGTCCAACAGAAGACGCAAATTTAACAGGCGACGCCACATCTGCAACAACCGGCCCACCTGTAGCGTGTTGTCACGCAACGCCAGAGTTATTGCGGCCGTGGATCGGAACGAGTCGAAGACGTGGCGCCAACCCCACGTCAGCGAGCACTTCGAGCGCTCGGCGTTCGTCGTCGAGCAAAGTTTCGGGGACGCCGAGTAGGACACTGACGACGCAGTCCTGACAACCGGGGCCCCGCACTGCGCAGTCATCGCAGTCGATGGTGACGGTGCCCGTGTCGGGCACCTCGTCGTTATCAAACATTCCGCAGTCCTCCTGCTCGGTGTTGCCCGCACGGTATCCGCGGGCACCGACATTTACGTTTGGTGTGTGCCGCGGGCGGCGTGGCAAAGCCCAGCCTGGCGGCATTTGTCGGTCCGGTTCCCTACCGTCAGCGCATGGGCCAGCTCAGCTTCGCTGACGTCGAGCCATTGGCTTTCAACACTGATGTGTCGTTGCGCGAAACCACGTTCGTCGTCGTCGACCTCGAGACCACGGGCGGCCGCGCCAGCGGCGAGAACCACGACGCCATCACCGAGATCGGCGCGGTCAAGGTGCGCGGCGGCATGGTGCTTGGCGAGCTCGCCACCCTGGTCGACCCGGGCCGCAGCATCCCACCCCAGATCGTGTCGCTGACCGGCATCACCACGGCCATGGTGTGCGATGCCCCGACGATCGACTCGGTACTCCCCTCGTTTCTCGAATTCGCGCGCGGAGCGGTGCTGGTCGCCCACAACGCCGGCTTCGACGTCGGGTTCCTGCGCGCGGCCGCCGAGCGCGCCGAGATCGCCTGGCCCCGGCCGCCGGTGTTGTGCACGGTGCGCCTGGCGCGACGCGTGCTCACCCGCGACGAGGCACCCAGCGTGCGCCTGTCGGCGCTGGCCCGGCTGTTCAGGGCGTCCACCACCCCGACGCACCGCGCCCTCGACGACGCCCGCGCCACCGTCGACGTGCTGCACGGGCTCATCGAGCGCGTCGGCAACCAAGGCGTACACACCTATACCGAGCTGCGGTCGTACCTGCCCGACGTGTCACCCGCTCAGCGCCGCAACCGCCATCTCGCCTCATCACTGCCCCGGCGGCCCGGCGTCTACCTGTTCCGCGGGCCCGCGTCGGAAGTCTTGTATGTGGGCACGGCCGTCGATCTGCGCCGTCGGGTCGGCCAGTACTTCAACGGCGCGGACCCACGCACCCGCATCAAGGAGATGGCGTCGCTGGCCACGGCGGTCGACCATGTCGAGTGCGCGCACGATCTGGAGGCCGGTGTGCGAGAACTCCGGCTGCTCGCCGCGCACTCACCGCCCTACAACCGCCGATCGAAATTCCCGCACCGGTGGTGGTGGGTGGTGCTGACCGACGAGGCGTTCCCACGTTTTTCTGTCGTGCGTTCGCCAAAGCACGCGTCCGCCGTCGGCCCGTTTCGCGCCCGCGCCGACGCGGTACAGACCGCCGCATTGCTGGCCCGCTTCACCGGCGTGCGGACCTGCTCGGCAAGGCTGGGCCGCGCGGCGCTGCACGGTCCGAAGTGCCCCGAACACGAAGTCTCACCGTGCCCCGCGCCGCGCGACATCAACGCCGCCGAATACGCCGGCGCGCCGACGCGGGCCCGCGACCTGATCGAAGGCGCCGACAGCAGCGCGCTGGCCGACGTGCTGTCGCACATCACCGACCTCGCGGGCCGCGCGCGCTACGAAACCGCTGCGCGGCTGAGGGATCACGCCGCCACCGCCATCGACGTGCTCTGGCGTGGCCAGCGGCTACGCGCACTTGCCGACGTCAGCGAGATCGTCGCGGCGCGTCCGGACGGCGCCGGCGGCTGGCGCCTCGCCGTGATCCGTCACGGGCAGCTGGCGTCGGCGGGCAATGCACTGCGCGGCGTTCCGCCCATGCCGGTCGTGGACGCGATTTGCGCTGGCGCACAAGCGATTCTGCCGAGTCAGGCGCCACTCGGCGGTGCACTCGTCGAGGAGACTGCGCTCATCGCACGCTGGCTCTCCCAGCCGGGCGTCCGGATCGTGCGCGCGGAAGCCGGTTACGCCTCACCGGCGGGCTCGGCGGGTCGATTCTCGGGCTGGGCCGCGGCGGCGCGGTCGGCGCGCGTCGCGGCTGAGCAACTGACCGAAACCCGTTCCGAATCAGAGCTTTTGACCGAACCCCACCCAACGCGCGAGCAGCTTTTCGGCCGCACCCGAGTCGATGGTCTCGGTGGCTCTGGCCAGACCCGACTCCCACGCGGGCACCCACTTGGCGTCGCTGGCTAGACCGGCGTGCGCCACCATCGCGCCGGCGGCATTGAGCACCACAGCGTCTCGCACCGGCCCCTTCTCACCGCCGAGTACCGCCCGCACCGACTCGGCGTTCGCCTCCGCGTCTCCGCCGATGAGCTCGGACAGTTGCGCGCGGGCGAACCCGAACGCCATCGGATCGAACGTCAGCCGCTCGACGGTGCCGGCCTGAACGCGCCAGATGGTGCTCGTCGTGGTGGTGGTCAGCTCGTCAAGGCCGTCGTCGCCATGCACCACGAGCACGCTGGAGCGGCGGGCGGCGAACACTCCGGCCATCACCTCGGCCAGGTCCGCCCACGCGCAGCCGATCAGACCGGCCCGCGGCGACGCCGGATTCGTCAGCGGCCCAAGCAGATTGAAAACAGTGGGCACACCGATCTCACGCCGCACAACTCCGGCATGCCGGTAGGACGGATGGAATTGCGGCGCGAAACAGAATCCGATACCGACCTCGGCGACGCTGCGGGCGACATCCTCGGGACCCAGGTCGATCCGCACCCCGAGCGCCTCCAGAGTGTCGGCACCACCTGAGAGTGACGACGCGGCCCGGTTGCCGTGCTTGACCACCGGCACACCGGCGGCGGCCACGACGATCGCGGCCATCGTGGACAGGTTCACCGTGTTGGAGCCGTCGCCACCGGTACCGACCACGTCGACGGTCTCGTTGCCGATCGTCTCCGTCGGAACTCGGCGCGCATGTTTGAGCATGATGTCGGCCATCTCGGCCACTTCTGCGGGCGTCGGGCGCTTCATTTTCATCGACACGCCGAAGGCGGCGATCTGAGCTGGAGTGGCCGCACCGGTCATGATCTGATCCATCGCCCAGCCGGCCTGGCCGGTCTCGAGCGCCTGACCTGTGGTTAGGCGGCCGAGGAGTTGTGGCCAGGTGGGGGAATCAGCGGAAGTCACGCGCTGATTATGACCAATTGCTCACCCGGGTGGAGTTCAACAACTACAAAGCGTCATACTTGCTTCTGTGACGAGCGCTGTAGGCACCTCGGGGACCGCTATCACGTCGCGAGTTCATTCCCTGAACCGGCCGAACATGGTCAGTGTCGGAACGATCGTCTGGCTCTCCAGCGAGCTGATGTTCTTTGCCGGGCTGTTCGCGATGTACTTCACCGCCCGCTCGCAGGCCGGGGGCAACTGGCCACCCGAGCCGACCGAGCTGAACCTCGTCCAGGCCGTTCCGGTGACGCTGGTGCTGATCGCCTCGTCGTTCACCTGCCAGATGGGCGTGTTCGCCGCCGAGCGCGGTGACGTCTTCGGGCTGCGTCGCTGGTATGTCATCACGTTCCTGATGGGCCTGTTCTTCGTCCTCGGCCAGGGCTACGAATACATCGAGCTGGTCAAACACGGCACCACCTTGTCCAGCAGCGCCTACGGGTCGGTCTTCTACCTGGCCACCGGATTCCACGGCCTGCACGTCATCGGCGGCCTCGTCGCCTTCATCTTCCTGCTGGCCCGAACCAGGATGAGTAAGTTCACGCCTGCTCAGGCCACCGCGGCGATAGTCGTCTCGTACTACTGGCACTTCGTCGACATCGTGTGGATTGCCCTGTTCGCCGTCATTTACTTCGTTCGGTGATCGGCTCGCCGATGCGTCCGTTGAGGGGTTCGAAGAGAAGGGGTTCGATGACCGAGAAGGCCACCGGAACCGGCAAACCGGCGACGATCAAGCGCCGGCGGCTGCGCCGCCGCCTGTCAGCGGCGATGCTTCTGCTCGTCGGGCTGGGGGTCGCCGGTGGTCTGGCGGCCACGCTGACCCCGACCCCGCAGGTCGCGGTCGCCGACGAGTCGCAGTCGGCGCTGCTGCGCACCGGTAAGGAACTGTTCGACACCTCTTGCATCACGTGCCACGGCGCGAACCTGCAGGGTGTGGCCGACCGCGGACCCAGCCTCATCGGTGTCGGCGAGGCCGCCGTCTACTTCCAGGTGTCCACTGGACGCATGCCCGCCATGCGTGGCGAGGCCCAGGCACCGCAGAAGCCCCCGCAGTTCGACGCCGAGCAGATCGATGCCCTCGGCGCATTCGTGCAGGCCAACGGTGGCGGACCGGTTGTTCCGCGCGACGAGAACGGGGCTATCGCCAACGAGTCGCTGCTGGGCAGCGACGTCGCCCGCGGCGGTGACCTGTTCCGGCTGAACTGCTCGTCGTGCCACAACTTCACGGGTAAGGGCGGCGCGTTGTCGTCGGGTAAGTACGCACCCGCCCTGGCGGGCGCCGATCCGGCCCAGATCTACACCGCGATGCTGACCGGACCCCAGAACATGCCCAAGTTCTCCGATCGGCAGCTGTCGCCGGAGGAAAAGCGCGACATCGTCGCCTACGTCCGGATGGCCAGCACGGCTCCTGACCCGGGTGGCTACGGCCTCGGTGGCCTCGGCCCGACGTCCGAGGGCATGGCGATCTGGATTATCGGCATAGTGGCCGTCGTCATCGTGGCCCTGTGGATCGGAGCGCGAGCATGAGCGACGGCACCGGCAAGGGCACCGACACCCCCGGCCAGCAAGGCGTTCCCGGTCAGCCGACCGACGCCGAACTCGCCGCGATGTCGCGTGAGGAACTGCTGGAGCTCGGCGGCAAGCTCGACGGTGTCGAGATCGTCTACAAGGACGACCGCTGGCCGGTTCCCGGCACCAAGGCCGAGAAGCGCGCCGAGCGCCTGGTCGCGTATTGGTTGATGCTGGGCGGCCTGTCGGGCCTGGCGCTGCTGGTCGTTTTCCTGTTCTGGCCGTGGGAGTACCGCAGCGGAGCCGAAGAAGGCCACCTTTGGTACGACCTCGCCACTCCGATGTACGGATTGACGTTCGGTCTGTCGATCCTGGCGATCGGCATTGGCGCCGTGCTGTACCAGAAGAAGTTCATCCCCGAGGAGATCTCGATCCAGGAGCGCCACGACGGCGCCTCTCCCGACATCCACCGAAAGACGGTGGTGGCCAACCTGTCCGACGCGCTCGAAGCGTCAACGCTGAAGCGGCGCAAATTGATTGGCCTGTCGCTCGGAGTCGGCCTCGGCGCGTTCGGCCTCGGCACCCTCGTGGCCTTCGCCGGTGGTCTGATCAAGAATCCGTGGAAACCGGTGGTGCAGACCGCCGAAGGCAAGAAGGCCGTGCTCTGGACTTCCGGTTGGACGCCGCGCTTCAAGGGCGAGACCATCTTCCTTGCCCGCGCAACCGGCAACGGCACCTACGCCAAGATGCGCCCTGAGGACATCGACGCCGGCGGAATGGAGACGGTGTTCCCGTGGCGTGAGGCCGACGGTGACGGCACCACCGTCGAGTCGCATCACCGGCTGGCCGAAATCACCATGGGCGTGCGCAACCCGGTCATGCTGATCCGCATCAAGCCGGTCGACTTGCCCCGGGTCGTCAAGCGAAAGAACCAGGAGAGCTTCAACTTCGGGGATCTGTTCGCCTACACCAAGGTTTGCTCGCACCTCGGCTGCCCGTCATCGCTCTACGAGCAGCAGACCTACCGCATTCTCTGCCCGTGCCACCAGTCGCAATTTGACGCGTTGCACTTTGCGAAACCCATATTCGGCCCGGCTGCGCGCGCGCTGGCGCAGTTGCCCATCACCATTGATCAGGACGGATACCTGGTCGCCAACGGCGACTTCATCCAACCCGTCGGCCCGGCATTCTGGGAGCAAACAAATTGAGTCCGAAACTGCCAAAACCACCGAATATGGCCGAGGTCGCGGCCGGCCAAGGCGACGCCATCGATTCGCGCTATCACCCATCAGCGGCGGTGCGTCGGCAACTCAACAAGGTGTTCCCGACCCACTGGTCGTTCC
>NZ_JAMQTI010000034.1:0-59547 GCF_032883055.1 Mycobacterium sp. 29Ha | reverse complement strand
CGCATCAACCCCTACCTGTAAACCAGCCACCTACACAGAAATCTTGACAAGCTCCCAACGATCCCCGCTCGGCCGGTGAGCGTCGCGCCGATGCGATCGGGGCGTGGAGCCACGGTAATGATCATCTGCCGTGTGCGTGTGAATCCCCGACCTGTGAGGCGCGGGCGGGCCAGCCGGCGCCGAAGTCGTCGTTGGTCGTCACCGTCTACACCGATCAAGCCACGGTGGACGGGCTGAAAGGTGACGTGCCTGCCACCACTGCATCCGCTACTTCGGGGCCGCAGACCCCAGCCCCGGCAAGGCCCAAATCCTCTGGCACCGCGCTGCTGTCGGGGACCGAGGTGCTGCCGACCCCGCTGTTGGCCGAGTTGCTGCGCAACGGCGCCAAACTGCAACCCCTGTGCACACCTGATGCTGAACCCGAGTCGGGGTATCGGCCGTCGGCGATGCTGGCGCGGTTTGTGCGGGCGCGGGATCTGACGTGCCGGTTCCCCGGCTGCACCACGGCGGCGGAGTTCTGCGATATCGATCATGTGATCCCCTACCCGCTGGGGGCCACGCATGCGTCGAATCTGGCGTGTCTGTGCCGAAAACATCACTTGCTCAAGACCTTTTGGACCGGGGATTGGGAGCTGACACTGCGACCCGATGGTGGCGCGGTGTGGACCTCGCCGACCGGACACACCTACACGACTCATCCGGGATCACAGGTTTACTTCCCCGACTGGGACACCACCACCGGAGACCTGCCACCCCCACTGAAGCCGCAGACGTTCAGCACCGACCGGGGGTTGATGATGCCCCAACGTAAACGCACCCGCACCCAAGACCGCGAAGCCCGCATCAAAGCCGAACGCGAACAAAACAACTCGCCCCCACCGTTCTAACGGTCCTTGGCGGCGATCTCACCCAGCATCGCGACGACCACACCGAACGCGAAATACAGTGGGACAAGCCATGGCCCGACACCGAACAGTTGGTCACACTCGTCGTTGTATGCGAACACGCCAAACTTGACGAGCACGATTTCGACGTTGGGTCCGATGACCGCTGCGAGTAACCCGCACACCACTGAAGGCCGGTCTCCCAGTGCGCACCAGGTGATCACTGCCATCGCGACGATGAGAGTAGTACTGGGTACGGGTGGCGCACTGTGCACCAGTGCTGTCGTGACGTAGGCACCGAGAACCGCGGCGATTCCTGCAAGCCCGTGCCGCGCGGTGACCGTGGTACGCGGTTCAGGCAAGTGCAGCCGCAATTCGGCCAGGGCCACCGTCGCGGCCCCGACCATGACCGGGAACCAGATCGGGCTGCTCCACACGAACGGCACTGCGTCCGTGAGGTACTCCGTGGTGCCGGTGACGACGTGGCTGTGATCGCCGACCAGCGACGCGGCCGCCCCCACCAAGAACAGGACCAGCAGCTCACGCGCCCGCAACTTCACGAAGCGAACGTTACTCCCGAGTTCTATGCCAATTCAGAGTCATTCGCCCACCTGTGGCAGTTCATCGGCCGCGATCTCGCACGGCGTACCCGCTGCAGACTCGGGCGCGGCAAGGGGCTCTATCGGAGGCGGGACGGGCGTGGGTGGTGGGACCGGCTCAGCCTCGGCGGCAAGCGGTTCGGCGGGCGGTCCTTCGACAACCTCATCTGAGGCGTCGGTTACGGCAGGCTCCGCCTCGTCGACTTCGGGCTCCTCAGTCGTGGATTCCTCATCGTGTTCCTCGTCAGCATCTTCGGATTCGTCTTCGTCTTCGTCTTCGTCTTCGTCGTCTTCGAGCGGATCGAAATCGTCGGGCTTGTCCAGCTCGTCGGACCCGGGCAGATCAGAGAGCGCGTCTTGCGACGTGCCCACCAAACCGCCGAGCAACTCGCCGAGTTGTCCACCGAATCCCGACAATCCGCTGCCGATATCGGGCATCCCTCCACCCATCGACGGTATCGACGGCATCGCGGCGGCAGGTTCAACCGGAGCCGTGGGCGCCGCCGGCCCTGCGGGCGCCACTGGCTCTGCGGGCGGAGGGGGCGCCGGAATCGGTGCGGGGGGCACCGCCGCGGGCGGAGCGGACCACGCCGCGGGCCCACCCGCGGGCGCGGCGGCGCCAATTGGCGCAGCCGCAATCGACCCCGTGCCCGCAGGGACGGTCACGGCCTCGTCGCCCGAGGGTGGTGACCACGACGGGCCGAGCTGACCGGGGACGTCGAACGCGATGGCCACCTCGGACGCGAGTTCAGCAGCGGCGGCGTCGTAGGCCTCCGTCACGGCAGCCATCGCGGAGCGCATCGCCGTCAACCATTCGGAGCGAATGTCGTTGACAACAAACGGCCTGACCTCTTGATCGACCAACTCACTGGCGCTGGCGCGATCACCCGCGCCGGTCGTGACCGTCTGCGCTGCGGCCTGCCAATCGGGCCCCGCGCCCCGCCTCTCGGCTGCCATCGTCGCTGCGACTTTCCCGTCGACGCTGTACCACAACCGATCCCGCAGCGATGCCAGCGACTCCGCGGCGGTCCGCACTGCCGCCACTACAGCCGCCGATGCCTCCCCGTGGCGACGCAGAAAATCCCCGGACGACTGCGCACCAACGCCGTCCCACGCGACCGCCATCGACGCGAGCTGCGCGCGCTGACGGGCGAGCGCTCCCTCAGCCGCAGCCGCAGCTGCCCGCAGCGCCTCACAATCGGAGTCCAGCGCCTGCAGGTCGATTCCGTCCTCACTCCCGTACCAATCGCGCACCTGCGATGCGTGCAGCGTCAGTTCCGGATCCTGGTATCCGAGCAGATGGCAGGCCCACACGTAGTCCTGGATGATGCCCGCGGCGGGCCGTCCATCGGCCAATCGTGAAGCAGCGTCGAACATCTCAGCCCACCATGCGCCCGGCGCGGCTATCGGCTTCGTCATATCGATGCGCGGTGGTACGCAACGTCGCCGCGATCTCCGCTGACGCCCTCGACCACTCCCGCAGTCGGTCGCCTACACCGTCGACGGCAATTCGCACCGCCTCACCGCGCGCGACGTGCATCCGGCCCGCGGCGGCGCCGCCGAACTGCAACCCGGCGAGCCGGTTGCGGACGACGGCGTCGACGGCATCGGCTACCGACTGATACTCGTCGGCGATTCTCAGCAGTGCTGCGACGTCGACACGCGCAACGTCTCGTTCTCCCATGTAGAGCTAGGACGCGGAGCAGGCCTTACAGGTTCCCGCGGATTTCAGCGCTGTTCGCTGACCGATTCCGCAACTCGGACGGCTAGTTGACGTGCGGTGTCCTCGTCGGCGGCCTCGACCATGACGCGGACAACCTGTTCAGTTCCGGAGGGGCGCAACAGGATTCGACCGGAATCGCCAAGCGCGCGTTCGGCCTCGGCGACCGCGGTGCGCACCGACGGCGCTTCGGCGACCGTCGCCTTGTCCGCGACCGCGACGTTGATGAGGACCTGCGGCATCGTCTGCATCGGCGCGGCAAGTGCGGCCAGGGATGAGCGGGTGTGCGCCATCCGTGCCATCAGGCAAAGACCGGTGAGGATGCCGTCCCCCGTGGTGCCGAACGCCGGCATGACGATGTGACCCGATTGCTCACCGCCGAGCGAATACTCGCCCGCGCGCAGTTCTTCGAGGACGTAGCGGTCGCCGACACCGGTCGTACGCACCTCGATGGAGGCCGCGCGCATTGCCAGGTGCAGACCCAGATTGCTCATGACTGTGGCGACCAACGTGTTGGATGCGAGCTCGCCCGCCTCCTGCATCGCGAGCGCCAGAATCACCATGATCGCGTCACCGTCGACAGTTTGACCATTCGAGTCCACGGCCAGGCAGCGGTCGGCATCTCCATCGTGCGCGAGGCCGAGATCGGCACCATGAGCCACCACCGCGGCCTGCAACGCCTCCATGTGTGTGGAGCCGCACCCGTCGTTGATGTTCAGCCCGTTGGGTTCCGCATTGATGGCGATTACGTTGGCGCCCGCGGCGCGGTACGCGCGTGGTGCGGATGCCGATGCGGCTCCGTGCGCGCAGTCGACGACGACGGTCAGCCCGTCGAGGCGCGTCGTCACTGCCTTTCCGATGTGGCGCAGATAACGGTCCAGCGCATCCTCGGCGTCAACCACGCGTCCGATGCCAGCTCCGGTCGGACGGCGTCCGGGTCCCTGGTGGACCAGCTCCTCGATGCGATCCTCGGCCGCGTCGTCCAGCTTGTGGCCACCCGGTCCGAAGATCTTGATGCCGTTGTCCGGCATGGGGTTGTGCGACGCGCTGATCATCACGCCGAAGTCGGCGTCGTACGCCCCCGCGAGATAAGCCACCGCCGGGGTCGGCAGCACCCCGACCCGCAGCGCATCCACACCCTCGCTGGTGATTCCGGCGATCACCGCCGCTTCGAGCATCTCGCCGCTGGCCCTGGGATCGCGACCGACCACGGCCACGCGACGCGCGTGGCCACCGACGCTGCCAAGCCGTCGGGCCGCCGCCGAACCAAGAGCCATTGCCAGCTCAGCGGTCAGATCCTGGTTGGCGACGCCGCGCACCCCGTCGGTGCCGAACAGTCGACCCATGCGGACAAACTTCTCATAAGTGACGTCCAAAGAGCCAACGAACGCCGTTGAGCGGCGTGCCTCCATCGAATTGGTACCCAAACGCGACTCACCGCCCGCATCCGGAGGATACGAGCGGTGAGGGCCTCGGTTTACTTACCGGTTAGCGATTGCCGCCGGGCGTGGGATTGCCCGGAGCGGTTGCCGGACCGCCGCCGGGCGCTTGACCCGACTGGCCGGGAGTCCCGGCGTTCTGCGTCAGAAGCACGTCACCACCGGGGACGTCGCAGACAGTCTGCTGCCCGCCATCCGCATCGACCTGCGTGGCCAGCACGTTCACATCGGACACGTTGATGCCGCAGATCGCGGCGGCCACCGTGGCGGCCACGCCAACGTTCACGTCCTCGAGGATCGTGACGTCCCCCACGCCCACGTTGACGAGCCCGTCCTGCAGGTTCAGAGGTTGGGCATTAACGGTGCCGAGCCCTGCGGTGAAGAGCAGGGACCCGCCCGCCAAAGCGCTTACTGCTGCGGTTTTGACGAAGTTCTTCATTGATTTCTCCTTTTCAGTCGGGATGCAGCAACCGATCCCCCGACGAGCTGACTGTGCGACTCGCCCACCAGTGGCAGAAGTGGTCTGCCCCGCACCCATGGCGCGTTCTGCTTCCGCACGAAAGATTCCACGGTCAGTGCTAACTCAAACCAAAATTTAAGCCCGACAACAGAATTCAGGAGTACAGTGACGGCAAGCTAATTAACTGAAGCGTAAACCGATCCTCGGTGAAGCGCAGGCCATAGCGTTAACTGACTATCGGTCCAACCCTTGACGTACGTTACTGACACCCGCGAAAAAAATTGCGATCCGGTTGTCGATTCGCCTTTGAATACAAACTGTCTGGGTGTACGAGTACCTATTTTCCTGGGACGGGCCAGTCGATAACGTCGCCGCCAACGTCGAAAGGACATTCCATGCGTAGTGATTTGTTCTCCCCCCAGAACGCCGAAGCCCAGATGCAACAGCCGGGCATGAAGTTGCAGAACAGCAAGATGCTCAAGATCGGGCTCAACGGCGACATGATGGTGCGCCAGGGGGCCATGGTCGCCTACCAAGGCAATATCCAATTTCAGGGCCAGGGCGCGGGCGGTATCGGCAAGTTCGTCAAGCAACAGTTGACGGGCGAGGGGGTACCCCTGATGAAGTGCACAGGCGCCGGCGATCTCTTCCTCGCCGACCTCGCCTCCGACATCCATCTCCTCGATCTCGAGGGCCCGCACGACGGGCTGACGATCAACGGCAAGAACGTCCTGGCGTTCGAGCCGTCGCTGTCCTACGACATCCGTCGGGTGCAGGGCGCGGGGATGCTGTCGAACGCCGGACTGTTCAACTGCGTGTTCTCCGGCCAGGGCCGCATCGCGGTCACCACCAAGGGCACCCCTGTGGTGTTGAGCGTCGACCAGCCGACCTACGCCGATCCGCAGGCCGCCGTGTGCTGGTCCACCTCGTTACAGACCGGCTTTCACAGCGCTGAACAGTTCGGCCTCGGCACATTCATGGGGCGCACTACCGGTGAGGGCTTCACCATGTCGTTCTCGGGTCAGGGTTTCGTCGTCGTGCAGCCGTCCGAAGAGGCGCCCGGCGGGTTCGTCGGCGGCACCGGCGGAGGGCAGCAGGCAGGCAGCGCCGCCGGCAATATCCTCGGAAACTTCTTGGGCCGCTGAACAGAAGACCGCCGGGCACGCGGTTGCGTGCCCGGCGGCTCCGAGGGGTCTCGATCAGCGCTTGCTGTACTGAGGCGCCTTGCGGGCCTTCTTGAGGCCGTACTTCTTGCGCTCGATGGCCCGCGGGTCGCGGGTCAGGAAGCCGGCCTTCTTCAGCGCGGGCCGGTCCTCCGGCTGCACGAGGATCAGCGCGCGGGCGATCGCCAACCGCAGCGCACCGGCCTGCCCGGACGGGCCGCCGCCATCGAGGTGGGCGTAGATGTCGAAGGAATCCACCCGGTCGACGGTCACCAGCGGCGCCTTGATGAGCTGCTGGTGCACCTTGTTCGGGAAGTAGGCCTCCAGCGACCGGCCGTCGAGATGGAACTGGCCGGTGCCGGGCACCAAACGCACCCGGACCACAGCCTCTTTGCGGCGGCCGACGGTCTGGATCGGACGGTCGATGATGACCGGCTCGCGCGCGGGAGCCGCTTCAGCGGCGGCCGTCTCGGTCGCCGTCTCCTCGACGGGGGCCTCGGTCACTTCTTCGGTCGTGTCAGTCGTCTCGGTCACTGGGCCACCTGCTTGATCTCATACGGAATGGGCTGCTGCGCGGCGTGCGGATGATCCGGCCCGACGTACACCTTCAGCTTCTTCTGGATCTGATGGCCGAGCTTGGTGTGCGGAATCATGCCGAGGATCGCCTTTTCGACGACGCGGTCGGCGTGCTTCTGCATCTCGTCACCGAGCGCTCGCGCCCGCAGACCGCCGGGAAAACCCGAGTGGCGGTAGGCGAACTTCTTCGTGAGTTTGTCGCCACTGATGGCGACCTTGTCTGCATTGATGACGATGACGAAATCGCCACCGTCGACATTCGGCGTGAATGTCGGCTTGTGCTTGCCACGCAGCAGATTCGCTGCTGCGACGGCGAGCCGGCCGAGCACCACGTCGGTGGCGTCGATGACGTACCACGAACGTGTGGTGTCACCCGCCTTCGGCGTGTACGTAGACACAGCGCTACCTCTCCATATATCGGGTTGATCCCGGAGCGATCCGGGGGCCGGTCATGGTGTGCGATCAGGGAATCCTCGGCGACCGACGTAGACCCGAGGTACCGGCGTATCGCACGCCAACGGAGCAGCTTACCCGTGGACGTCCGCGCAGGTCAAAACGCCTTCGACGGCGGCACCGCAGCGTCTGACCTGGGGTGAAGCGCCGAGCGGGCCAGACCCTCGATGCCACAACCGACAAGACATAGGGAAACACCCGATTTCTCCGTCGGCCATGCCGCCGTAGCTTCGTCTGCGCGGGTCCACTGGTGTTTGCCGTGGAACCTCCCGATATCAAGATCACAATGGAGTCAACATGTTTCGCACTTTCATCGCCGCAGCACTGGTTGCCGCGGCAGCTGCCGTCGGCGCTGCTTCGGTGGCGCACGCCGACACCTACTACAAGAACTGCACCGCGGCGCGCGAGGCGGGTGTAACGCCGATCCTGCAGGGCCAGGACGGTTACGCCGAGCATCTCGACCGTGACGGCGACGGTGTCGCCTGCGAGTAACCGGAGTTCGAGCAAGTTTGGGCCACCGCAGCCGCCTCTCCAAACGGCCGCGGTGGCCCAAACCTTCCCTGGCAATCCCCCCAGGCTCCCTTCCGAGTGGGACCGCGCAGAGTCGAGGGGCTATCCGCCCCAGGCGTTGGCTGCCATCCGGTCGGTGGCTGCTACTTCGTCTGAGCCGTCGCGGACCGCGTTGCCCAGCTTGACGAGGATGTCGTTCAGCGCACTCGCTGCCTGCTCCCAGCGGGCCTGCTCAATGCGGTACGCCTCGGCGGCCTGCCGTGTCCAGATCTCGTGCAGCGGCGCGATCTGAGCGCGCAGCTCGTCTAGCACTGCGTTGAGCCGCGCCGAGGTTGTGTGGATCTCCTGCCGGACGGTGTACTCGATTTCACCGAAGTTGTAAGAAAGCACGTTCTCCATGTCGGACTCCTCAAAGGTCGCCGGCGACGGCGTTGATCTGGTGCGAGTGGGTGTCCGCGGCTTCACGAAGCGTCTGCTGGTTCAGGCGGATCGTTTCGGCGATCCGCTGAAGTGCGGCGTGAAGCTTCACCGACTCGGCGTTCCATCGATCCACGACGTCGTGAAAGCGAGATGCGGCCACCCCACCCCAGACCGATGGCGGCACGCCACCCATGCGGCCGATGAATGACTGCAGCATCGCCCGGATTTCCTCATTTCGCGCATCCGTCTTTCCGGCGATGGCAGCCATCAGCTCGAAGTCGGTGTTGAGTGCGCCACCTGCCGGTGTCGTCATCGATGTCCTTCCGGTCGGTCTGTGTTGTTATGAAGTTCGACGCGATCGCCGCCCATCCGGTTCCATGAGATTTGCGGTCATTCTTGGGACACCGCATGCGCCGAGCGAATCGCGCTTTCGCAGGCCTGCTGTACGAGGTGTTCGCGACCCGGCGCGCTTTGGCAGCCGATCGCGATGCGGGCGGCCCCATCGACCAACACGATCCACGCGACGTGGCGCTCCGACCGAACCTCTCGATACGTCACCGCATCTCGGTCCGCGCGACGCGCCGACGGGTTGAAGTCGACGAAAGCGCCGTCGGGCGCCTCGGCGAAGGCAGCGTGCAGAGAATCCGCGGTACTCGCGAGGCTGGACGGCAGTGGAGCGACGGACTGCGTAATCTGGAGGGCGATATCCGCATCCGTCGGTGAAATCACCTGTACGCGCGCCGATCCCGGGCCGGAGGTGATGCGCTGCGCGGTCCACGCAGTGGGTACCATGACACCGACCCTGCCCTCGACGAGCAACGTCATCGGCATGCCGTCGGCCCGCGGCGCCTCGTCATACATGACGGCGACCCCGCCGCACAGCACTGCCGTCGATAGAGCGCCGAGCAGCACCGCCAGGGCCTTGCGATCGCGGGCTTGGACGGGAGTGCCCGGCTGCGGTGACCGGTGTTCTTTCGCTGCGCGCAGTACCCAACCGTCGTCGGCGATTCTGACGGGCACGCCGATCGTCCGCATGCGGCTTGCGATCAGCGAGGCGAGGGCGTCGGCGCCGGGTACCGCCGACGGGGCGTCCACCAGAACCCCCGCGGGCGCAGCGACGGCCGCCGCTATCGCATCGGCGTCCGCGGCGGACTCCTGCCGCGGCACGACGGCGACGATCGCTTCCGCGACGGTCACCACCACGACATCCGCGGTGATCTCGACGATCGTCGTCTCAGCCGGAATCCCTTGCCGCAGCATCGCTATTCGCTCCACCACGACGACCTCAGCCGCCACCGTGTACGCGGCCCGCCGCACCGTGTCGATTCGCGTTGGCGACCACCATGCCGGACAGACGACGACTGCGGCGTCGACGCCTGCTCCAATGACTGCGCGCATCACGTCTTCCCACACGTCGCGTACCGGCACCGGGCGATCGTCGAGCAACGCCAGCTCGTCGTCCACGGAGTCGAGCGCAACCGAAACCCACTCCGGGCAAACATCGTTGGGCCCTCGAATCGTCGCAGGCCCAACCTCGATGAGGACTTCGATCATGGTGGATCTGTCCAGGCAACCTGGACCAGCTGATCCGCATCGCCCCGGGTGATCAACGTTCCCCGACCAGGCGGGAGCGCCGATGGTCTCACCGTTCCGAGCAGCACACCCTCTTCCGCACTTGCGCTCATCATCAACCCCATGCAGCCGAGCTCGCGCATCCTCGCCAGGACGGGATCGAACATCGCGCGCGCAGCACCCCCGGAGCGCCGGGCGACGACGACATGAAGCCCGAGATCTTTGGCGTGCGGCAAGAAATCGGCGAGCGGTGCCAGCGGGTTTCCCGTCGCACCCGCCACCAGGTCATAGTCATCGATTACCAGGTAGATGTCCGGCCCGGCCCACCAGGACCGCGTACGCAACTGCTGCTGGGTGACGTTGTCGCCGGGCATGCGCGCCGCGAGTCTGTCGATGATCGCCGGCAGCCGCGACGTCAGCGAAGCCGGCGACATCGCATAGCCGCTCAGATGTTCGGACTCGACCACGCCCAGCAGAGCCCTGCGAAAGTCGATGATCTCGAGTTGAACCTCGTCGGCGGTGCTGACGCGGATCAACTCACGACACAGCAGCCGCAAAGTCGCAGTCTTCCCACACGCAACTTCGCCGAGCACGAGCAGATGGGGCTGCTCTGCGAAATCAACATGGACGGGGCTCAATTCGCGTTCGCCGACACCGAGCAGCACACCGCCGTCCTCGAGTTCGTCACGCTGCACCCGAGTCGGCAGCAGTTGGACCATCGGTGCAGTGCTCGGTGCCCATCGGCCGCGCAGACGTTGGGTGTCGGCGGCGATCACCTCGGTAAGTCCGTTCACGGTCGGTGCGTCGTCCCACCGCGGCAATGCGACCGCGAATTCCCGGCCGCTCGGCGTGATGCCGCGACCGGCTGGTCGTCCGGAAAGGTCACGCGCACGCTTGCGATTCATCTCGGATTCGGCGGGGTCACCGAGACGCAGCTCGATGCGTGTCGCGATCTGATCCTTCAAGGCAGGCCGCAACTCGGCCCACCGCGACGCGGTGATGACGACGTGGACGCCGAACGAAAGGCCCTGAGCGGCAATCGCAGTGATCGTACCTTCGAGATGATCGAACTCCTGACGCAGCGTCGCCCAGCCGTCGATGACCAAGAACACGTCGCCGAACGGATCGTCGTCGGCCTTATGACCGCGATAGGCGGCCATTGAATCGACGGCCAGCCGACGGAACAGCGACTCCCGCGTCCGCATCACCGATGTCACCACCGCAACGGTGCGACGACACAGGTCGCCGTCCAGACGTCCGGCCATCGATCCCACGTGCGGCAGATCACGTAGTGACGACAAGGCCCCACCGCCGAAGTCGAGACAGTAGAACCCGACGTCCGCGGGGTCGTGGTGCTCCGCGAGCGCCAGCAGCATCGTTCGTAACGCCGTCGACTTTCCGGACCGCGGTGCACCCACGATTGCGACGTTGCCTGCCGCGCCGTCCAATTCGACGACGAACGGATCGCGACGCTGTTCGTAGGGGTTGTCCACCACGCCAATCGGCACCGTCAACCTGCGATGACCGGGCCCCGGCAACAACGCATCCAGGGTCGGCGACTGCGTCAGCGGCGGCAACCACACCTGATGCGCGGCCGCACCGCGGCCGGCCACCCGGTCCAGCATGGTGTCCAGTAGGGTTCGCGCCGACGGCGGCGGCTCGATATCGGCGCTTTCGCTGGGAGTATCGACGGTCGCGGCGGTGAACAGTCGAGCACGTGGTGGTGCCGCCGATGTGCGTTCGGTACGCGACTCGCGGCCAGGACCCGAGACGAAGGCGGTCTGGAACCGTACGAGATCTCCCGAGGCGGACTTGAGATAGGCCGATCCAGGCGTGCTGGGCAGGTGGTAGGCGTCGGGAACTCCGAGGACCGCTCGAGATTCACCGGCGGAGAACGTCTTCAGGCAAATCCGGTAGGACAGATGTGTCTCGAGGCCGCGCAGTCTGCCTTCGTCGAGCCGCTGGCTGGCGAGCAGTAGATGCATGCCCAGTGATCGACCCAGCCGTCCGATCGCCACGAATAGGTCGGCGAAGTCGGGATGCTGGCTGAGCAGTTCGGAGAATTCGTCGACCAAGATGAACAATGCGGGCAGCGGCGGCAGGTGGGCGCCATGGGATCGTGCACGCTGATATTCGGTGAGATTGGCGAATCGTCCGGCAGCCCGAAGTACCTCCTGACGCCGGTTCATCTCGCCCAAGAGCGCGTCGCTCATCCGGCTGACGAGGTGCGCTTCACCCGCCAGGTTGGTGATCACGGCACCCACGTGCCTGGCGCGCTCCATGCCGATAAACGTCGCCCCGCCCTTGAAGTCCACGAGGATGAGGTTGAGCGCATCCGGCGGGTGAGCCGCGATCATCCCGAGTGCCAACGTGCGCAGCAGTTCAGACTTACCAGAGCCCGTTGCGCCCACACACAATCCGTGCGGCCCCATGCCATTTCGCGCTGCCTCGTTGATGTCGAGAAGCACTCGGGTTCCGTTGTCCGCGACGCCGATCGGAACCGGCACGATGCGTCCGTCACCGGTTGCCTGCCAGAGCTTCTCGGGATCGATTTCTCCGATACCCATCAGTTTCATCCAGTCGATCCCGCGCCTCTCGGCATCGGATGTCGTTGCAGTGATCAGCCGATACCGGGCGAGACGACGAGCGCACGCTGTCGCCTGTGCCACCGTCAACAGATCAGGTCTCGCATGCACCTCTTCGTCACCCTGCCCATGGACGACCAGGGCTTCCTCGGTGATGCGCAACTGGAGCCGCTCTCCATTCGCGACGACATCTCGTGATGTTTCGATCCGAAGCTCAACCGCTTCTGCGTGATCCAGGATTCTCACGATGTCGCGCGAGGGTGTATCAGCGTGCGAGTGCCGCTGGTGTGGAAGCCATTTCAGCCAATCCCATTCGCCGCACGGATCAGCGGCAACGGCAATGTCGTCCGGGCCGTGAAAGACCGCGAGCTGACATACGAGGGCTCTGAGGAATGCTCGTGCGACCCGTACGTCACCGTCAAGTGTGATCGCCGAAAACCTGCGCAGCGCCATCGTGATCGGCACATCGGCGACGACTGACCGGCAACGAATCAGCCGCCGTACCGCATTCACCGTGACCGGATCCTGCTCGTCGGTGCCGTCGAGTTCCGGCTCGGTCAACGCGGTGGACAGGGGTTGCTCACCGATCCCCACCCTGATGACGCAATGATCCGGGTCATTCGGTGTTCGCTCCCACATCCGTCTGCTACCCGCCAGGGTCCACAGCGCCGCCGGTTCAGGGTGGCGCCACCGCAGTGACTCGCGTTGTGCATCGGCAGTGCCTTGGGCCTCACGGTCGACAGAGTCGAGGTAATCGAGGTACTTCTGCCGACCACGGTTGATCTCAGCGGTGGTGTTGGTTCCCCTGGCGCCGTAGACCAGCGACCCGAGCACCGACGTCAGCATCATCACTGGGAAGAACATGTACATCGGGTTGCGCATCGACTGCCCACCCGACGTGAGATAGACCGCCATCATCCCGACGGCCGCGACGAGCATGGCCAGCGGCAGTAAGCGGGCGAGCGGGTTCAGCGGCTTCGGCGCCGGAATCCGCGGTGGAGCTTCGACGAGGACGGCGCCGGCAGGCAATAGCGGCGGCGACACGCGTGGCTGACGTACGAATTCCATCGAAGAATGGACGTCGTCGCGGTGATTCCGGTTCCATCCCCAGCCAATCAAACTGGCGCGATTGCGTTCCCGCTAAAGAGGTTACGGTTGACACGGCAGGGTGAAGGGGGACTTGATGCCAGATTCGCTGTGTCGGCTGACCGTGGCGTCCTGCACCGATGACGCACATCGCGCGGTCGATCTGGAGCTTCCGGCTGATGTGGCCGTCGGTCAGCTCATGCCGCAGATCGTCGATCTTGTTCACCGCGACAGGACGCCGACACCGGGCCTCGACTGGGTGTTGTCGAGACTGGGTGAGCCTCCTATGGCCGAGTCAGAATCGCTGAACAGCAATGATATTCGCGACGGTGATCTGCTGATACTGACGACTACCGAGCCCGCGCCTGCCGAATGGTCCTCGTGTGACCCCTCCCACGCCGTGGCGGCGGACCGAACTACCGCGCCCCGAATGCTGCCCGCCATCGCCTGCGTGCTGCTCGGCGGCTGTGGTGCGGCCCTGTTGACGTGGCCAGCAGCGAGCGTTTCGATGAGTAGCCGCATCGTCGTCGGTGCGTGTCTGGCGGTCGCCGCCGGGGTCGGTGCTGTTGTCGTTCGGCGGCTACGCGGCGACCCCCTGATATGTGCGACGCTGAGTCTGATCGCGGTGCTATACGCGGGGGCTACCGGATTTCTGACGGTGCGGACGGGCACGGCGGTGGCCGGCCTCCTGCTGGCATCCGCGGCTATTTTCGCTGCAGGCATTCTCCTGCTGCGTGTGACGGACTGCGGCAGAACACTTTTGACGGCGACGACCACACTGGCCGTGCTGGTGTCGGCCACTGCGGCCGCCGCCGTGTCGTGGGGTCTGCAGCTGAGCGCGGGTGGCGCGACGCTCGTCGGTCTGTCCCTCGCCACGCTGGGTTTCACGCCCAGGCTGGCGATGGCTTTCACCGGTATCACACCGGACGCCACACCCAACGTCAGGCGTTGTCACCAAACCTTGACTGGACTGGTGGCGGGTTCGTCGGCGGGCGGCGCGCTCGGCGCGATAGCGGTTGCCGTCGGGGAGGTCCGTGATGCGGGTTCGACGCTCCGCGGGACGTCCTTCATCGCGATGGTCGCATTGGTGCTCCTGCTGCGCGTGCGCACCCACGTCGATGCGACCCGCCGCGCGAGCCTCGCAGGCGCGGGAGTGCTCTGTCTCCTCGCGGGTTTCGCTGCGGCTGCGGTCGCTGTACCGGCCCACGCGCATGTGATCAGTGTGGTTGCCGCGACCATGGGTGCCGCCGCACTGGGCGGCATCGTCGGGCCGACGGTGAGTCCGACCGTGCGGCGCACCGTCGAGGTCATCGAGTGCGTCGCGCTCGCTGCGGTCATCCCCATGGCCTGCTGGGTCGGGGGGATCTACGGCTGGGCGCGGGGAGTGAACCTCCTATGACGGCGGTCGCACGACTGGTCGCCGCCGGCGCCCTTGCGGTCTGGCCGCTGTGGACCGCGCCGGTCTCCGCCGCGGTGACACCACCGGCCGTCGATATGTCGATACTGCCCAAGCCGGGATCTCCCGCACCTCCGCAACTCACCGAACAACAGGGGCAGTGTGCCGGTGGCACCATTCGCATCGAGAGACCGGCCGACGGACCGCTGAGAACTCTCCGCTTACCGGATGTCTGGCCACTCACGCGTGGCGAGGGCCAGACCATCGCGGTCATCGACACCGGAGTATCGCGACACCGCCTGCTCCCCCACCTCGTCCCCGGCGGCGACTACGTGTCATCCGGTGACGGCACGGCGGACTGCGACGGCCACGGCACGATCGTCGCCGGCATAATCGGCGCCTCGCCCGAGGCCGACGGCGCATTCAGCGGCATCGCACCCGACGCCACGATCATCGGTATCCGTCAGTCCAGCAACAAGTTCCGGGCAGCTGACGATCCGTCCAGCCTCGGATTCGGCGATGTCGACACCCTCGCGATGGCCGTACGTACCGCGGCCGACATGGGTGCCACGGTGATCAACCTGTCGACCGTCGCCTGCCTGTCCGCCGATGACGTCCTGGATGACCGCGCCCTGGGGGCAGCGCTGGCTTACGCCGTCGACGTCAAGAACGCGGTGGTGGTGGCCGCCGCCGGGAACGTGGGGTCGGCCGGCCAGTGCCCCGAACAGAACCCGACGACCGATCCCCTTAAGCCAGGCAGCCCCGACTGGTCCAACGTGAAAACGGTGGTGACTCCGGGCTGGTATGACGATTATGTGCTCACGGTGGGCTCGGTGGGCCGCGACGGCAACCCTTCTTCGTTCAGCCTGGCAGGACCGTGGGTCGACGTCGCCGCGATAGCCGAAGACGTCGTGTCACTGGACCCCGACGGCGAGGGGTTGATCGACAGGCTCACCACAAGCGGTGATGAGTCACCGATCTCTGGCACGAGTTACGCCGCACCGGTCGTGAGCGGAATCGTCGCGCTGGTGCGGTCACGGTCACCCGAACTGACTGCGCGACAGGTCATGCAGCGCATCGAAGACACTGCGCACCGGCCGACGGCGGGCTGGGATCCCATCGTCGGCCACGGGACCGTCGACGTGATGGCAGCCGTGAGCGCAGGCCCGACTTCCGCAACGGCACGACGCTCGAACGCATCGCAATCGACGGCGATTCCCCCGTCCGGGCCCCCTGAACAGTCCGCAGACTTCGCAATGCGTGCCGCTGCAATTTGTGTCATCGCGTCAATCGCCATCGTGGCGATGGCGGCGGCGGCGACTCGGCTACGCCGACGGACCGAGGCTGTCCCGCCCGACTGATGCAGCTTCGATGCTGAGTTCGGGGCCGCGCGGCAGTTGAGCAAGCAACGCCCATGGTGCGGGCACCGGGTCGGTCAGCCCCAGGCGGGTGGCCGCATCCGTGTCACGTACGCCGAACAGCACTCCGGAGTCGTTGACGAAGAACAGCGCTCCGGTCGTCGCGCTGTCACCGGACACACTTGCGGCACGCACGAATGCGCTTCGTCCGGGCGGCATCGAGAAGCGGTCGACGCGTGGGCCAGCGTCGTCGCCCTGCGCCAGCTGCACGCCTGCATCGTCGTCGGACGGTAGCGAGTCACCCGCGAGTACCGCTCCCGATTGCGCACAGAGCACCGGACTCTCGTCAGCGCCCCCGTGGTCGGGGAAGGTGGTGACCGGAAGATCGTCGACGATTGGCGCCCGGCCGATGAGATCCGGTGCCACGGTGGCGATATCACGTCGACCCGTATACGTGAATCGGATGAGATCTGCCGCTACCTCGCCGACTCGTTGGACACCGGCCGCGAGCGCGACGTAATACTCCGTGGATCCGGCACGGGTCATTCGCACCACGGTGCCCACCGGCACACCGGGGAGCACAGACGGTGAGGCGCCATTCCGAGCTATGGCAGGGGCGGTGATCTCGGGCACCTCCGGTAGGACGTCGAGCAGTGCACGCGAAACCGGCCGGGGCACAATGCGGTCGAGCCTCAGCGCGCGGACGGTCGCGGGGTTCCGCAGGTCCACCCGGGCCCGGCGACCGTCGTACAGCAGGTAGGTCGTCGCCGCGCTCTCACCTCGTGGGGTGACGAGCGCACTCTTCCCCGAATCCAGTTGAGCGGGTGGGCGGCCCACCATCACTGTGGTTCGCGCCGCGGCATCTTCGCAGACCGACCAGGCCGACTCAGTGTCGTCGAGTGGTACGCCGATCATGTCCGGGGCTCCGGGAATGCCAACCAGGGGCCCGCGCCTGGCTCGGTTGAGCGCAGAGATGCTGACGAGTTCGGGTTTGCCGGCCACACCGGTGATCAGCCGTGCGGAGGCGAGATTGAAGGTGGGGTGCATGGTGTCGCCGATGCGCACATACAGCGCGCCGGATTCGCGGGCCATGACGACGGCGGCGTCGCCGACATTTCCCCTTGGCTGCAGGAACGCGAGGATCACACACGCCGCGACCGCGATCGCTGCCAGCACACAACCGGCAGCCAGTGAAAGCGACTGTGCGCGTAGCGGATCGTCGAGCATGCGAACGTCGCCGCGTACGAGCGCATGCGCCATCCGCCGCATCAAGAAGCGGTACCCGCTGACCTGAAGCCTGTTCGTCGATTGCCCAGCCATCTCCTCTCCCGCAGTCAGCCTAATGGCCGGTGATGGACGGCTATGTCACCGATTTAGCGCCAGCGGGCCCACACATAGGGTACTAACGCGCGCAGGAAGTCAAGGTCCGGACCCGGTTGGGCGTCGGCGAATGCCTCTTCGAAGTAGTCCTCGGCGACCGAGAGAATTCCCTCGGCGTACTGGCTCGTGAACTGAATGCTGCCGTAGGCGTCCATCAGGTCGCGGACAGTGTGCACCAGTTCTGACGACCGTTCCACGCGGCTGCGTCCTACGTAGTCCCGCACCAGATCGCCGTCGCGGCCTTCGGCGTTGGCTAGCAGATGCACAAGAGGCAGAGTGCGTTTGCCCTCGTAGAGATCGCCGAGAATCTCCTTGCCGTACATGTTCTCGTCACCCACAAGGTTAAGCAGATCATCGCGGATCTGGAACGCGGCGCCGAAGTGAAACCCGAAGCGCACCAACGGCGCCAGCTCGGCCGTGCCGCTCGATCCGATGATCGCGCCTACCCGCAACGGGTGAATCGTTGTATACCAGCACGTCTTGTGCATGATCAGTTCGAGGTAGTCCTCGGGCTTCAGCTGCTGGACATTGTCAAGCTGCCAACCCACCTCGGTCGCCTGTCCCTCCAGGGTGCGCATCGCCATCGTGTCGAACTCGGCCCAGATCACGTCGCCGAGGTCGCGATCGAACCGGCGAGTGGCCCGACGCAGCACCTGGCCCGCCACCACCGCCAGGCCGTCGCCCGCGTTTATCGCCGCCGCCAACCCGTACGTCGACGCCAGCGTCGGCCTACCGCGACGCATCTCGCTGCCGTCCGCGACATCGTCGTGCACCAGAAAGGCATTGTGCAGCAGCTCTATTGCGACGGCGACGCCGAGAAGGTCTTGGGCCTCGGCGCCGAACGCGCGCCCAGCGGATATGCACAGTGCGGGACGTAGCGCCTTGCCAGGCCGTGAGGGATACTCCCGCATCGGCCCATACAGCCAGCGCACCGGCTCACCGTCGGGCATCGCGTCGAGCATGGAGCGGCGCACCAACCTGCCCACTTCGCGTAACCGATCCTCGACCGAATTGGTGAGCTCGGCCGGATCGGTCGTACTCGTCATGACGATCGCGGTGCGATGTGTAGCGATACCGGCAGCCAGACGTCGTCGTGGCCTTCGGCGAGCATGGTGCCTCGATACCAGCCCGGCGAATAATGCTCCGCTACATCGACTTCTACTGTGATGCCCCGGCTGCTGCGGGCCGGCATCGGAACAACGTCGGGCTCGAATCGGATGGCCGACGATTCGATCAGCGCGCCGTCGTGCGCCAGCAGATCGCTGCAGCGCAGCCGCACCTTGCCCATGTCCTGCGGGCCACGGTTATGAAGCCAGATCTCAGTGACCGCCGGTCCGGGCACGCTCGCCTCCAACTCGGCCTGGCCACTCGATGCGGAGTTGACGAGGTCGAGCGCGGCTTCGTCTGGGGCCGCGTTGTTGTTCCCGAGCACCGACTGGCCCAGCTGGCTCACCATGCCCTGCAGCGACGTGAGGATCCGCCCCAAATCCGGATACGTCGCGGCGCTACCGTCCTCCTCTGTTCCGGACGAGGGCGCACCGACCGCGCCGAGACCCCTGTCGGTCATGCGGACGAACCGGCTCACGACATCGGTCGCGGCGCGGAACCCGCGCTCCTGAATTGCCCCCATGGCGCGAACATTGTTTGCAGGGTCAAATATTGAGGCCCACGGCAAATCCGCGATACTCGCGTCGTCGCTGTCCATAGCCCGACCGGACATCAAACTCTCCCCCGATTTGATCTTGTGGACGGCGTACCACTCGATATGCTAGGCGTCAAGGTCGGGGAAGGCGGGGGCATGTCAAAACTCCATGCTCAGGTGGCACTATTCGGCACGATCGATGAGGTGCTGCGCGACAGTGAAGACCTCGAAATCGTGGCAACCGTCGAAGAGTTCATGCCAGGATTCACAGGCTTCGGCAAGCGCGGCTGGTTCGGCGAGCTGGCGGCGTTTTTGGCGAAACCAGAACTCGCTCCGCGAAACCCGCCGAGCGATACCGGTCCCCGCACCGCCGACAAGATGTTCCCTTCGCTACCCAAGGCGGTCAGAGAACTCGAGGTTCCGTCTGAGCCGGAGCCGAGTGGTGAGCCGTCGAGCGGCGAGCCGGGATCCGACGAGCAGACGCCGACAGATGTCTTGCGGATGCTGTATGCGTCGACAATTCTGTGCAAGCTGCACGATTTGGTGGTGGCACGCGGCGGCGCGCCACCACCTCCAGGCCTCAACTTCGCGGATAGCGGCGACCCGCTGACCCAGCTCCTCGATAAGCGAATCGCCGCGCTGCCAACGGGCAGCGAGGCGATCCCCCACATGGACCCGGTCCTTGCCGAAAAGGATCCCATCGGGGCCGTTCGCCAATACCTGGTGAACTCAAAGAATCTCGCCGAATTCCATTCGCGCATTGGAGTTCTCGCCACGGCTCGGGTCCTCGATGAGGCCGTCGCCGACGGGAAGCCGCTGTGTACCGGCGGCCTACGCAAGATCAACGGGCAGTACTGCTCGGTGCTGACCACCGACTACAAGCGGACCGACCTGACCGTCGACGACATCAAGAGGGTCATAGAGCCCCACAACTGGCCGAAGCTGTGCCCATCCTTCTTCAGAGAGATCAACGATCAGAACCCGAAGGAAGTCCGCGGCTGGACCCGTGTCCTCGAGGTCGTGAGTGGCGATCCGAATCTGTGGGAATTGCGCACTGCATTGCGCTACTGGAAGGGCGAGACCACGCCCAGTGGCGGGTTCTACATCAACTACGACCTCGACAAGACCAGGACCAATGACGGCATGCTGGTCCAGGTCGATGCCGGTTACTTGTTGATCACCCCGCTGCCACCCGACAGCCCTAAACCCGGCGTCCGGATCCGGACGTCCAAACAGGTACGCATCCGCGGGATGAGTTCGACGGCGTCGGCCGTACTCGCGTGTTTCATGGGTTGGGGGGATATCTCGAGCCGCATGCTGACCGACCGCGCGAAGCCGCCCTTCGGCGGCGCGGTCGAATTCGGAAAGCTCTCGCGCGACCCCGGCGCGCTGAAGGGCGACCCCGCCGAGACCCCGTCGATTGGAGACAACCCGACGGACGCCCAACTCGACGAGGCAGCACAGCAAACGCAGCTCCCGAAGGGCTGGCGCGGCGCGCTGATCAGCGGTTTCCAGAAGGAGTTCACGAAGTTCAGCAGCGTGGCGACCGTCGGTGCCAGCGATTTCTACAAGCGCTACAGCGACGGAATGACACAGGACGACGTCAAGGCGTTCGGCGCTCGGCTCGGTGAGGACCTCACGAACTACGCCGCGGGATTGCTGAACGCCGCAACAAATGCGACCACCCCGCCAGATCCAGCCAAGGCTGACCCTGACCCATCCGACAAGGACGGCGGAGTCTGAATATGCCCGAATACGAAAAGCCCGAGGAAGTACCCGAAAAGCACCGTCTGCTCGCCAAAGCCGCGGATATCGCGACGACCGTTGTGAACGAATCGGCGACTGCGATGACGGCGGAGTCGAAGAGGATCGACGCCGGGAACTACGATCTGTCGGACATGGTTGCGACGATCACCAAGGTCGTCAACGCCGGCCTCGCCGGCGCCACCAGCCTCGCTCGGATCCCGCTCGAGGAGAAGTGGCCGGAACGGCATCTGGTGATGGGCGATTACATCTCAACTGTGTTGCGTGGCATGGTGACTCAAGCAGGCGTCGTCGCTCAGGACGCTGCCCAGGACATCGAGAACAAACAATTTGCCACGAAAGAGTGGCTGCAGTCGATGACCCGGCTGATCGACATCGCCGTCGCGGGCGGCATGGACATCGCCGAGACGTTGGGCGCCGGCCCGGCGCAGTTCCAGCCTCAGCCCATCGCCACGCCGTTCTACACCGTGGACCCCGGCGATGAGCCGCGGGAGCTCAGCTGGAAGACGCGGCCGACGCGGGATGGAGCGAAGGACTATATCGATGACACCAAGCTGCAGTTCGAACCCAAGATCCTGCTGCCGGGCGCCATACAGTTCCGGGTTCTCGTCGTTGCTGGCGACCTACTGAGTGGTGTGTACAAGGGAGAGGTGAAGATCGGGACAGAGGGCAAGACTACGCCCACCCAGATCGATACCATTCCCATCCAGATCGAATTGTGAGGCGCGAGCGGGTCGCGATCCTCGGCGGCGGTATGGCCGGTTTGAGCGCTGCCTGGCGGCTCAGTGAGCCCGGTTGGCAAGACCGCTATGAAGCCATCACGGTATACCAGCGCGGCTGGCGATTGGGCGGCAAAGGTGCGTCCAGCCGCGGCGAGAACGGCCGCATCGAAGAGCACGGGCTCCATGTGTGGATCGGCTCCTACGAAAACGCCTTCACTCTGATCCGCGAGTGCTACGCAGAACTCGACCGTGCCAATACGGACCCGCTGGTGCCGATCCAGACCTGGGACCAGGCGTTCACTCCCGCCAACGACGTTGGTGCGATGGACCGCTGGGATGGCAAGTGGCAGCTCTGGCTCGGCCGGTTCACGGGTAACAACGAATTGCCCGGTGAGCCCGACGCCCCCACCGGGGATCTGTCCGTGGTGCGCTTCCTGCAACGTGCCCTGCAGGTCATCACCGACTTCTCGAACTCGTTGCGGGCAATGGCCGGAACCGGTCTGACCCTTTCGGCGTCGGCCGAACCTCCACCGTCGCCGAAGCGCTCCCTGGACACCGTGCAGCGCGCCGTGATAGCTGCGCTGGCAGCTCTCGCTGACCCCCGGCCGACGAATGACGAACAGCTGCTACCCCTTTCGCGTGCGTTGGAGGCAATTCGCGGCACCCTCGACTACGAGCGCAGATCTGACCACCGGCTGGGATGGACACTACTGTCACTCGTCACCGCGACCGTGCACGGCGTGATGGCCGACGGCATCGTCACCGATCCACGCGGCTTCCGCGCCGTCAACGACGAAGACTACGCAGAGTGGGTGATCCGCCACGGCGCGCACCCCGACGTGCTCGAATTTCCAGTGCTGCGTGCGATGTACAACATGGTGTTCGGCTACGAGAAAGGGCATCTGGAACGCCCGAAAGTCTGTGCTGGCGTGGGCATGCTGCTGGTCGGCATGATGCTTTTCACGTATAAGGGCGCGATCTTCTGGAAGATGAACGCCGGGATGGGCGATATCATCATGGCGCCCCTTTACGAGGCGTTGCGCAGACGTGGCGTGGATTTCGAGTTCTTCCACCGCGTCGACGCGCTGCATCTCGATCCGAAACGGCAACACATCGACGCGATCACGATGGGCAGGCAAGTGCGCCTCGCCGACGGGGTCGACCACTATGAGCCGTTGGCGCGGGTGCATGAGCTTCCCGTTTTTCCGAACAGGCCTCTGGCGCAACAGATTCACATCAAGGACGCCATGGAGGGCCTGGAATCGCATTTCGGCAGTCGCGACGATGCGGAGAGGCGGGTGCTGTGCCGGGGCGTCGACTTCGACCGAGTGATACTCGCTGTTTCGCTGGGCATAATCCCGATTGTCGCGAAGGAGCTGATCGACGACCGGCCAGAGTGGCGAGAAATGACCGAGCACGTAAAAACGATCGGCTCTCTGGGATTACAGGTCTGGCTGCGCGCCGACGCCAAGGAGTTGGGTATCGCGGCGCCCGCCATCACCACGAGCGGCTATATCCCTCCGATCGACACATTCGCCTCGATGCCGCAGACTTTGTGGGCCGAAGATTGGCCCGAGCACGACCGTCCGCAAACGGTTGCCTACTTCTGCGGCGCGCTCGACGTCGACTGGCCCGCGGCCAACGAGGCCGAGTATCTCGAACGGTGTCATCACATCGCCAAGACGGAGTCATTGAACTTCCTCGACAACCTCGTCGGGGTGCATCTGCCCGGAGCGGTCACCGAAGAGGGGTTTGCCTGGCACCTGGTGGCGGGCGCGAACGGTCAGCGCGGCGGCGCAGCGCTGGATACCCAACACCTCAGCGTGAACGTCGACCCGTCCGACCGTTATGTCCTGTCAGTTCCGGGCTCTGATAAGTACCGGCTGCGCCCCGACGAAGGTGGCTACGACAATCTAGTGCTGGCCGGCGACTGGACCGATACCGGCCTCAACTCAGGCTGTATCGAAGCGGCCGTACTCTCGGGGCTACAGGCAGCGAACGCTGTTCTGGGACACGGCCGATACCACCGCATTCGCGGCGTGTACCTGCCCTAGTGCGGCCGCAGCGGCAAGAATTCACCACGCGCACCCGTGCGCTGTACCGCCTCTCGATATCGGGCTGCGGCGGTGGTTCTGTCGCCTGTCGCGGCGTCCAGGATCATTCGACAGAACGCCACCGCCACGTGGAACGCCGACATAGACAATCGGCGAATCTGGAGTTCGAATGCTTGCACCAACGCGTGGGCCTCCGCGATGTCTTCGGAGCGGCCACGGTCTATCAGGAGTTGGACGAACGCCGTCGACGTCACAGCGATGAACGTCACGTCCATTTGGGCGATCTGGCGGTGCAGAACGACACGCAGGCTTTCGATGGCAGAATCCGTGTCACCCGTGCGGGCAATCTCGAGAGCCAGGTCGGATTCGATGGGCCCCTGCGCAACCGTGAGGATCCGGTGCTTGACGATGATGCTCAGAGCCCGTTGAAGGCACTCGACGGCTGAGGACGCAGATCGACGATCAGCACGCAAAAGAATTGTGCCGTAAGCCCATAGGGCGGCGGCGAGTGCGAGATTATCTCCGAGCGCCTCAGCCCGGACCAGAGCCTGTCGCGCATCCTCCAGCGTGCTCGCCATTGCAGGCTCGAGGCCGATCGCTGCCAGCCCACACTTCATGGTCATCACCGTCGCGTAGGTGACCGGATCGAGTTCGCGTGCCTGCGCGATGCCGAGTTGCATAGCGCGCTGACCCTTTTCAGGGTTCCCACCGACCAGCCAGCTGACGCCGCACGCCGCGTTCGCTCTGGCGACCGAGCTGTTCACCTCGTCACCGGCCAACTCGCGGATCCACTGACCGACCTGCAGCACCCCTTCCGCATCGACCGTCAGGAACTTTGTCCACAGGACCGCAAACAACAGGTCGACTTTGAGCATCGCGTCGGCGTCGATATTTGCGACCATCTCCACCACGCCGTTCGCCATATTCGCGGCTTCAGCGAACCGGCCTTCGTTCTCACAGAGCGTGATCATCCGGCCCGCGGTAGCGACCGCGAGCGAGAGTGTGTCGCCAGATTGCGTTGCCAACCAGCGCAATTCCTCGTAGGAGGTGTCGGCATCAGGATCCTGGCCGACCAGCCAATCCGTCCAGGCCAGCATCTTGCGGGGTTCGATGCGCATGTCGATGATCTTCGGATGTTCGGCAGGAAGTCGGTCGGCAATTTCCCGAGCCTGCTGCCAACTCGAGCGGGCCGCGACCATGTCGCGCTTCTCCAGCCATTCCGCGGCCCGCATGTGCCAGCGGTAGGCGTCTGCGTGATCACCTGCGGCCTCGAGATGTGTTCCGATCAGGGCCGCGTTCTCCTCGACACCCACCGGTCGCAGCTCCTGTAAGGCGCTGGCGAGCCGACGATGAGCGCTCGCGCGGGTGGCGGTCAGCTGAGACTCATAGGCGACCTTGCGGATCAGCGCGTGTCGGAAGCAGTAGCGGTCGCGCGGCACGAACTCTATCTGGTCGATCAGCTCGACGGACACCAGGTCGGCGAGATCCGTACGGTCCGCATCAGGCATGAGTGCCTGCATGACGTCAAGATCGAAGTTCGAACCGATGACAGCCGCCGCATTGAGAACGGATTTGGCATGGGGCGGAAGCCGATCGATACGGGCAGCGACAACGCTGTGAACCGTTGGAGGCAGGGCGGTCTGGTCGATCTCGCCCTCTCGACGATAGCTACCGCGGCTGCCAACCAGCACGCCGCGGTCAACCAAATCACGGACCATCTCCTCTACGAAGAAGGCGTTGCCCGCCGCGGAGCCCACGATGCGTTCGGCGATCCCCTTCACCGTTGAATCAGTGCCGATGAGCGCTGTCGCGATGGCAGTGGTGGCCTCGTCGCTCAACGCATCCAAGGTGACCGTGGCCTCGGCGGTGCCGCGTAACGGGCCGCGGTATTCAGGCCGGTAGGTGGTGACCAGAGCGGATCCCAGCGCGGCCAATGTCTCAGCGAACTCCGCGACCGTCGCCTCGCTGGCTGTGTCGATCCAATGTACATCCTCGAGAATGAATACTGTTGGACACAAACGTAATTCAGTAGCCTTCGCCATGGCGGCAACTAGACGGTGGCGCCTCGCATCGAGGGTGAGCGCCACCGCCGGGCCATCGGGGTCGGCGATGCCGAGCAGATCGAACAGGATCTGCGCGGTATCGGCGTCCTTCGCCAGCGACTCCGGCAGACGCGACATGACCTGGCCGCGGGCCGCGATCTTGTCGAGCCGATCAACGCCAAACATCGCGCGCAGCATGCGCGATAGGGCACGCAGCGGCACCTGGGTGGTATGCGCGTCGCACCTCGCCACCACGATGTCGGCTCCCCCGTTCTCCAGCCGGACCGCGAATTCACGGACGAGCCTGCTCTTGCCGATGCCGGGCTGACCGACGACACCGATTGGTGACGCACTGTGCGAGTCGAACAACCCCACAAGCTCGGCCAGCTCGGCGTCACGGCCGAACATCGGTCCTTCGTCACGCCCGATCACCAACTCCTGCACGGGAACAGATAGCAGCCGGCGAGCGGGCATTGGCGTGGTTTCACCTTTGATGGCCACCGACTCCGTGGGCCCCAGCTCGGCGACGCCCTCGACCAACCGCGCCGTCGACGCGGAACACAGCACGCCGCCGGGCGACGCTGCCGACTCCATTCGTTGCGCCATACCGACGGGATGTCCGACGGCGGTGTAACGACCCGGCCCTAGGCCGATTTCGCCCGCGACGACCTCACCGGAGTTCAGCCCCACTCTCATTTGAAGTTCGATGTTGTCGCGGCGGCGTACCTCGAATGCCATCCGCTTGGCGGCGCCTTGAATTTCCAGCGCAGCAATACATGCGCGTTTGGCATGGTCCTCCAGTGCCACTGGTGCGCCAAACAGAGCCATCAGTCCGTCGCCGGTGAACTTGTCGACAGTGCCCTGGTAGCGCTGAACGACAGCGGCAGATGTATTGAACAGCTCGTTCATAATTTCCTGCAGCCGCTCGGGATCGAGCGCGGCTGCAAGTTTCATCGAGCCGACCACGTCACTGAACAAGACGGTCACCTGCTTGCGCTCGCCGGGAGTGGCCGTCGCGACGACCGACGCTCCGCAGGCATCGCAGAACCGCGCTGCGGCCCGCAACTCATTTCCGCACGCCGAGCATCTCCGGACTGATTGACGCCCGGAATCGTCGCGCCGACTCTCGCCCACCGAAGTCCACCCCTTCTAGGGGAGGATTATGCAAGCTGGCTATTCATTTCCGCTCGTCAATTCTCTTTCGCGCGGCGCTCCCGATAGGCCGCAACGTGTTGACGGTTGCCGCAGTTGCCGGTGTCGCAGAACTTCCCTGAGCGATTTCGCGAAAGGTCCACCAGCACCGCGGCGCAATTGGACGCCGCGCAGATCTTGAGCCGGCGCAGTTCTCCAATACGAATGAGGTCGGCCAGCGCCATGGCCATCTCGGCACCCATCCGCTGCCAGAGCGGATCGTGAACGGACGCGAGGTGCAGATGCCACTCCGGCATCTCCGGATGGCGGGTCAGCCACGGCGCCGCCTCGGTGTCACTCAGCAGGGCATTCACCTGACCTACGGCTCGTTCCTCGTCGTCGGCGACCGCCCAGATCTTGCCGAGCCGTTCGCGTAGGCGATGCACCGAATCGAGTTCTGCGTCGTCGCGGTCGCGCCTACCGGTCCAGCCGAAACCGTCGAGGTAGACATCGAGTTCGGCAAGGCTCCCAAGCTGCTCGCCATTGATCCGATCGCTGTTGATCAGCACACATGCCGCGCGCAGTGTGAGCTCGGTGTCATGACTGAAAAGCATTTGACTCATGACCCCCTTCCCGGCTAGCGTCATGACCAAAGTTGATTTTACTCATTACATGTCGGAGGTGCACCCCGTGACCGCGAATCAGGCCCGCGCGTCGGTCGACAACTTTCGGCTCGGCCTGTTGTTCGCCGTCGGGTCCGCACTCGCATTCGGATCATCTGGACCTTTCGCCAAGGCACTCATGGAAGCCGGCTGGAGCCCGACGGCAGCTGTCGTCGCCCGCCTTGCGGGCGGGGCCCTGGTGATGGCGGTCTTCGCGTCATTCGTGCGCCCCGGCTGGGTCCGCGAGGCGCTGGGCCACGCAAGAACCGTCGTGCTCTACGGCGCGATCCCGATCGCGGGGGCGCAGCTGTTCTACTACAACGCGGTCGCGCACCTACCGGTCGGCGTCGCGCTGCTGTTGGAGTATACCGCGCCGATCCTCGTCGTCACCTGGGTCTGGATGACCACGCGTCGCAGGCCGACCAACCTCACGCTCGCCGGTGTCGCCTTGGCGGTGGCCGGAATCATGTTGGTGCTCGGGATTTTTGATGCCGGCGGCTTCAGCGGCGCCCGCATCAACCTGATCGGTGTCGGCTGGGGGCTGGCCGCCGCGGTGTGCGCCGCGTGCTACTTCGTGATGTCGGCCAACGCGAGCAACGGTTCCGCGGACAGCGACGGCGTCAACCCCATCACCCTGGCCGCAGCCGGTCTGGTGGTCGGTGCCGCCGCGGTCACGCTGCTGGGCGTCGTCGGCATCATGCCCCTGACGTTCACGACCAACGACACCGTCATCGCCGGATGGACCACCTCGTGGGTGGTGCCCGTTGTCGCGCTGGGAGTCGTGGCCACCGCGATCGCATACACGCTCGGCATCGTGGGCATCTCGATGCTGCGCCCGCGATTCGCCTCACTGGTCGGCCTGTCCGAGGTGATGTTCGCCGTGCTGGCCGCCTGGATTCTTCTCGGCGAAGCGATGACGACGATTCAGGCCGTCGGCGGAGCCATCGTCCTGATGGGCCTGGCGCTCGCTCGTCAAGGTGACCGCGGCGAGGAGTCGGCCGACGTGACGCTGCCTGACGCCGTTCCGTCAGCGCCCGTCGCAGGTCGTTGACCTCGATAATTGACGCGACCGTCGATCCCGAAGGGTTGGCTGCCAACGCCTCCGGTGTGGAAAAATAGCCGGCGTGAATTTGCTCCGCATGTCGTCACGACTGGCCGCGGCCGCTGCCACCGTTGTCTGTGCCGCCTCGACGCTCGCCCTCGCTCCGTCGGCGCAGGCCCAGCCCGGCCATCAGCCCGGAGTACCCGGACCGGGACCGGCGCCAGGGCCGATCGCGGCCAACGCCCCCGGTCCCGTCGCCAGTCAGTCATCGGCATGCCCCGACATCGAGGTCATCTTCGCGCGCGGAACCGACGACACACCGGGTCTCGGAACGCCCGGCTCGGCATTCGTCAGTGCGCTGCGCCCGCTCGTCGGCGGTCAAACCGTCAGCTCCTACGCGGTCAACTATCCGGCGTCGTATGACTTCCTGGCCGCAGCCGATGGCGCCCGTGACGCGGAGAGCCGCATCGCCATGATGTCGCAGCAGTGCCCATCGACGAAGCTCGTGCTCGGCGGATACTCGCAGGGCGCCGCCGTGATGGACATGCTGGCCGGTGTCCCGCCGCTGGGCAACAAGATCGGCGACATCGGTTCGGCGGCCCCGCTGCCCGCAAGCCTGCAATCCAACATCGCCGCGGTAGCCGTGTTCGGCAACCCCGCAACGAAATTCAGCAATCCGCTGACCAGCTCGGTTTTCGGTGGGAGGGCCATCGACCTCTGCAAGGACGGCGACCCGATCTGCTCGGGCGGCAGGAACCCGTTCGCACACAACGATTACGTGTCTGCCGGCCTGGTTCAGCAGGCCGCGAACTTCGTCGCGGGCCGGGTCTGACCGCAACAGCCGCTACCCTGTTGATCTTGTGACCCTCGATCGACTCCGCGGCGCGCTCATGGGCACCGCAGCCGCCGTTCTGACCGCCTCCGTCCTGCTCATCGCACCCGCCTTGTCCCCCACGCCGATTGGCGGCGCCGGGACCGCATCGGCTCAAGGTTGTCCCGACATCGAGGTCGTGTTTGCGCGCGGCACCAATGAGGACGCCGGCCTCGGCGCGGTGGGCGGCACCTTCGTCGACCAGTTACGGGGCAAGGTCGGCGGCAGGTCCGTCGGCGCGTACGCGGTCAGCTACCCCGCGACCTTCGACTTCCTCAAGGCGGCCGCCGGAGCCAACGACGCGAGCGCCCACATCCAGTACATGGTCAACACCTGCCCCAACACGCGACTGGTGCTGGGCGGGTATTCACAAGGCGCCGCGGTCATCGACGTCATCAGTGCCGTCCCCGTGCCGGGCGTCGGATTCGACAACCCGCTTCCGCCCGACGTGCCCGAGCACGTCGCAGCGATCGCCGTGTTCGGCAATCCGTCCGCCAAACTCGGTCTGCCGCTGACGGCCAGCCCGGTGTGGGGCGCCCGGTCCATCGATCTGTGCAATCCCGGAGATCCGATCTGCCAGACCAACGGTGAGGACGTCGCCGCGCACCGGGCCTACGCCGGCGGGCCGACCAATCAGGCGTCCGACTTCGTCGCGGGGCGCCTCTGAACTGGGCTTACACGGTAATTTACGGGTCCGTTGATCGGTTTCCACTAGGATTCGTGTGGTGATTCGCCGATACCTCGTCACCGGTCTCGTCGCCGCACTCGTTTTCAGCATCCTGCTCATCGCACCCCAGACCGTCACGCCGCTGATGCCGTCGGCGAATGCCCAATCGTGCCCGCCGGTCGAGGTGATCTTCGCCCGCGGTCGCCTCGAGTCGCCGGGGGTCGGCAGGCTAGGCAACGCGTTCGTCAGTGCATTGCGCTCCAAGTCGAACAAGAACATCAACGTCTACGCGGTGCAGTATCCCGCCGACAACGAGATCGATGTGGGCGCCAACGACATGAGCGGCCACATCCAATACATGATGAACACCTGCCCCGATACCCGGTTGGTGCTCGGCGGGTATTCGCTGGGCGCCGCGGTCACCGACGTGGTGCTTGCCCTGCCGTTCAGCTTCTTCGGTTTCGAGGCCCCGCTGCCTCCCGGCGCGGACAGGCACATCGCCGCAGTCGCGTTGTTCGGCAACGGAATCACCTGGGCCGGTCCGATCGGCAATTTCAACCCGATCTATCGCGACCGGACCATCGACCTGTGCCACGGCGCCGACCCGATCTGTAACCCGGCCGATCCGAAAACGTGGGAAGACAACTGGCCCGCTCACCTCGCCGCCGCGTACATCGACGCGGGGATGGCCAATCAGGCGGCCGACTTCGTCGCTGGTCGTATCTAGTCGATCACTCGCAGCTCGCGGGTGACCTTCGTGCGGGCCTCGAGCTCGTCGTCGGGCGGATAGTCGACCCCCTCGAGCGTCAGACCCTGCGGCGGCGCCGCCGCGAAATCACTGGACCGGCTGGTGGACTCCAACAGCGTCGCGCACCAGCCAGGTTCGCGGCGGTGTTCACCGACGGCCAACAACGCGCCGACCACCGACCGCACCATCGCCCAGCAGAACGCATCCGCGGTGACATGCGCGGTGACCCGGTCACCCTCGCGTATCCAATCCAGCCGCTGCAGATCACGGATCGTCGTCGCGCCCTCGCGGTGACGGCAGAATGCGGCGAAGTCGTGCAGCCCCACCAGATCCCGCGAGGCCGCAGCCATCGCGTCGACGTCCAGCGGCCTCGGCCACGGTGTGACGAAGCGCGCCTGCTGCGGTTCGACACCGTACGGGGCCGTCGACAAGCGATAGGCGTAGTGCCGGCGCAGCGCCGAGAACCGCGCATCGAAACCCGTTGCCGCGCGGTCGATGTCGAGCACGCGAACATCGGCAGGGAGGAACCGTGCGAGCCGCTGCACGAGGGGCAGGAACTCGCGTTGACCGGGACGGGTTGTCCGCGGATATGCGTTGGGTAGCGCGCCGTCCGGCACATCGACATGGGCGACCTGACCGGCGGCATGGACACCGGTGTCGGTGCGTCCGGCCGCCCGCAACTGCACCCGGGTGCGGAACACCGTCGACAGGGCGTCGTCGAGCACGCCCGCGACGGTGCGTTGCCCGGTCTGCGTGGCCCAGCCCGCGAACTCCGTTCCGTCGTAGGCGATGTCGAGACGAAGACGAACAAGCCCGCCACCGTTGTCGATGGCGGGCTTGTTCATAGCGTCACTACTTGGCGTCGTCGGCCTTCTCGTCGTCGGCCTTCTCGGCCTCAGCCTCGGCCGAGGCCTCGTCGGCGGCTTCGGCTGTCTGCTCCTCGGCCGAGGCCTCGTCGGCGGCTTCGGCTGTCTGCTCCTCGATGGAGGCGTCCTCAGCCTTGACCTCTTCTACGGTCTCCTCGGGCCCGACCGCGGCCTCCGGCTCGACCGCGGCCTGCGGCGCGGCGGCAGCCGCCACCGGCTGTGCGGCCTTCTTCGAGGCGGCCGACCGGCGAGCGCGGTTGGCCTCATCGGTCACGGTCTTCTCGCGGACCAGCTCGATGACGGCCATCGGAGCGTTGTCGCCCTTTCGCGCCTCCACCTTGATGATGCGGGTGTAGCCGCCATTGCGGTCGGAGTAGAACGGACCGATCTCGGCGAACAGCGTGTGCACGACGTCCTTGTCACGGATCTTCTTCATCACCTCACGCCGGTTGTGCAGCGTGCCCTTCTTGGCGTGGGTGATGAGCTTCTCCGCATAGGGCCGCAACGCCCGCGCCTTGGGCTCGGTGGTCTTGATCCGGCCGTGCTCGAAGAGCGACGTGGCCAGGTTGGCCAGCAGCGCCTTCTGGTGTGAGGACGACCCGCCGAGGCGAGGACCCTTGGTGGGCTTGGGCATTGCGACTTCTCCTAAATGGGGCCGGCCCCCGTATCAGGTAGGACCGGGACGGCTCTCTTTCGAGATATTGGGGTTTAGAGCTGTTCGGTTTCGGCGTAGTCCTGGTTGTCATCCAGGTCGTAGCTCGCATCGCTGTTCCACGTGCCGGTGGCGACGTCGTAGCCGGCGACCTCGGAAGGATCGAACGTGGCCGGGCTGTCCTTCAGCGACAGACCCAGCTGATGCAGCTTGATCTTCACCTCGTCGATGGACTTCTGGCCGAAGTTACGGATGTCCAGCAGATCGGACTCCGTGCGGGCGACGAGCTCGCCCACCGTGTGCACACCCTCGCGCTTGAGGCAGTTGTACGACCGCACCGTGAGGTCCAGATCGTCGATCGGCAGCGCGAAGCTGGCGATGTGATCGGCCTCGGCAGGCGACGGGCCGATCTCGATGTGCTCGGAATCGGTGTTGAGTTCCCGTGCCAGACCGAACAGTTCAACCAGCGTGCCGCCCGCAGAAGCCAGCGCATCCCGGGCAGTGATTGAGTTCTTGGTCTCGACGTCGATGACCAGCTTGTCGAAGTCGGTGCGCTGCTCGACGCGGGTCGCCTCCACCTTGTAGGTGACCTTGAGGACCGGCGAGTAGATGGAATCGACCGGGATGCGGCCGATTTCGGCGCCCGACGCCTTGTTCTGCACGGCGGGCACGTAGCCGCGGCCGCGCTCGACGACCAGCTCGACCTCGAGCTTGCCCTTGTCGTTCAGGGTGGCGATGTGCATCTCGGGGTTGTGCACCGTCACGCCGGCCGGCGGGACGATGTCACCCGCTGTGACCGCACCCGGGCCCTGCTTGCGCAGGTACATGGTGACCGGCTCGTCCTCCTCCGAGGACACGACCAGACCCTTGAGGTTCAGGATGATGTCGGTGACGTCTTCCTTCACACCGGGGACGGTGGTGAACTCGTGCAGCACGCCGTCGATGCGAATGCTGGTGACCGCCGCGCCCGGGATGGACGACAGCAGCGTGCGCCGAAGCGAATTGCCAAGCGTGTAACCGAATCCGGGCTCCAGCGGCTCGATGACGAACTGGGACCGATTCTCCGACTTGACCTCTTCGGACAAAGTGGGTCGCTGAGAAATCAGCATGTTTTCTTTCCTCCTCCACGGCACCCGCTATTTGATGCCGAGAAATCCGCGCCGCCATCTGGACGGCTCGGTTGCTTACTTCGAGTAGAGCTCGACGATCAGCTGCTCCTGCAGCGGGATGTCGATCTGCGCGCGCTCGGGCAACTGGTGCACCAGGATGCGCTGACGCTCGCCGACAACCTGCAGCCAGCCCGGGATCGGGCGGTCGCCCGCGGTTTCCCGCGCGACCTCGAAAGGCAGTGTGTTCAGCGACTTTTCCTTGATGTCGATGATGTCGTACTGCGACACCCGGTAGCTCGGGATGTCGACCTTGACACCGTTGACGGTGAAGTGGCCGTGGCTGACCAGCTGACGGGCCATCCGACGCGTGCGGGCCAGGCCTGCACGGTAGACGACGTTGTCGAGCCGGCTCTCGAGGATGCGCAGCAGGTTGTCACCGGTCTTACCGGGCAGCCGGTTGGCCTCTTCGTAGTAGCGACGGAACTGCTTCTCCATCACGCCGTAGGAGAAGCGGGCCTTCTGCTTCTCCTGCAGCTGCTGACGGTATTCGCTCTCCTTGATCCGCGCGCGGCCGTGCTGGCCGGGCGGGTAGGGGCGCTTCTCGAACGACTGATCTCCGCCGACCAGGTCGACGCCGAGGCGGCGCGACTTGCGGGTCGCGGGTCCGGTGTAACGAGCCATATCTCTGTGTTCCTCCTAGACCCTGCGCCGCTTCGGCGGACGGCATCCGTTGTGCGGCTGCGGCGTGACGTCGGCGATGGCGCCGACCTCGAGGCCGGCGGCCTGCAACGAGCGGATGGCGGTCTCGCGGCCCGAGCCCGGGCCCTTCACGAAGACGTCGACCTTCTTGACGCCGTGCTCCTGCGCTTTGCGGGCCGCGTTCTCGGCGGCCAGCTGTGCCGCGAACGGGGTCGACTTACGCGAACCCTTGAAGCCGACGTGCCCAGAGGACGCCCACGCGATGACGTTGCCCTGCGGGTCGGTGATCGACACGATCGTGTTGTTGAACGTGCTCTTGATGTGCGCAGCGCCGTGCGGAATGTTCTTCTTTTCCCTGCGGCGGGTCTTCTGACCCTTCTTGGGAGCTCCGCCTGCTGCCTTTTTTGCGGGTGGCATTACTTGGCCTTCTTCTTACCGGCGATGGTGCGCTTCGGGCCCTTGCGGGTGCGCGCATTGGTCTTGGTCCGCTGGCCACGCACCGGCAGGCCGCGGCGGTGCCGCAGGCCCTGGTAGCAGCCGATCTCGATCTTGCGGCGAATGTCAGACTGCACCTCGCGGCGCAGGTCGCCCTCCACCTTGAGGTTGCCCTCGATGTAGTCGCGCAGTTGCGTGACCTGATCGTCGGTCAGGTCCTTGGTGCGCAGGTCCCGGTCGATGCCGGTAGCTTCCAGGATCTCCTGGGAGCGGGTACGGCCGACGCCGTAGATGTAGGTCAGGGCGATCTCCATGCGCTTATCGCGCGGGAGGTCGACGCCCACTAGACGTGCCACAGTGGTGTGTTCCTTCTCGTTGCGGAGGTCTGGTCCCAGTCCGTTCCCGACGTGCCGACGAGCCCTCGGGCGAGGAGCCGTCGATCCCGTGGGGTCCGGCCTCCGTGCCGGACGCAGATGAGCGGCCTATCCGCTCAGTGGTGCTGGGAGTTCGTCATTCAGTTGTGTTGTGGCGGAAGACTCAACTGTGTTGTCTGGTCTTCGCGCCAGCGCTCATCCTTGCCGCTGCTTGTGGCGGGGATCAGAGCAGATCACCATGACCCGCCCATGCCGACGGATCACCCTGCACTTATCGCAAATGGGCTTGACGCTCGGGTTCACCTTCACGGCTGTGTCTGATCCTTCTGTGCTTCTGGTTACTTGTACCGGTAAACGATGCGGCCCCGAGAAAGGTCGTATGGAGACAACTCCACGACGACACGGTCCTCGGGCAGAATGCGGATGTAGTGCTGCCGCATCTTGCCGCTGATATGAGCGAGAACCTTGTGACCGTTCTCCAGCTCAATGCGAAACATCGCATTGGGCAGGGGCTCGACCACGCGACCCTCGACCTCTATGGCGCCGTCTTTCTTGGCCATAATCCTTTTCAGCGATCCTCTGGTTATTCGTACGTTTCGTATCGACGCTCGCGCCCGTTCCGGCGCAGCGTCGGCCCCGACTTCCATTAACGTGAACCGAGACCTACTAGTTCCGGAGAACTTCCGAACAGGGCACGCCGAGAGTCGGCGCGGTAGCCGCACCGTCGATCTATGTTACCTGCTCGGGCGTCGTCCCCAAAATCGTCGAACCCGCAGCTAGGGATCGCCGCGCCAACACCGGAGGGGCCATGACCGCGCTGTTCGTCGCAGTGCTGCGCCGGGCCCCCTGACCTCGGAGTCTCACAACGAGGATTAGCCTGCCGTCGGCGGCTTCGCCGGCATGGCCGCGATCAACGGTGTGTCCACGCCGACGCGTCCCAGCTGCAGCGCTCCCCCGGGCACGCCGAGCGGACGGTCCCGCCCGGGCAGGACCGTGGTGAAGAACGCGGCGTTGTCGGCCAGGTGCACCAGCTCGTCCGCGGACAGATCGGTCTCGTACTCGATCGCTTCGACCCGGCAGATCAACTTGCATGCTCCGCAGTCCACGCATTCGTCTGGGTTGATATAGAGCGACCGCGCGCCCTCGTAGATGCAGTCCACCGGGCACTCGGCCATACAGGACTTGTCCATCACGTCCACGCACGCCGAACCAATCACGTAGGTCACAAGGAAAACGCTAGGCACCGTCGTCGGTCGTTCGCGGCGGGCGAAGGTCCCTTCCGCAGGTGACGTTGGTCCCGTCTGCGCTCGACCCGACGCTGAACTGAAATCGTTTGGACGACGAGCGCATACTTATAACTGATGAGCGCACCCGCCGAGCAGGCTCGTAAACCCGTCATACTCACCGTCGACGACGACCCGGCAGTGTCGCGTGCCGTAGCCCGCGATCTGCGTCGCCATTACGGTGAGCGCTACCGCATCGTCCGCGCCGAATCCGGCGCCGACGCCATCGACACCCTCAAGGAACTCAAGCTGCGCGGCGACGCCGTCGCGGTCTTCGTCGCCGACTACCGGATGCCGCAGATGAGCGGCATCGAGTTCCTCGAGAAGGCGATGGACTTCTTCCCGCTGGCGCGCAGGGTGTTGCTGACGGCCTACGCGGACACTCACGCGGCGATCGACGCGATCAACGTCGTCGACCTCGATCACTATCTGCTCAAGCCATGGGATCCGCCCGAGGAGAAGCTGTACCCGGTCATCGACGGCCTGCTCGAAGAGTGGCGCTCCGTCGGTGACCGCGCCATGCCGTACACGAAGGTGATCGGGCACCGGTACAGCGACCGGTCATGGGAGGTGCGGCAGTTCCTGGCCCGCAACGAGTACTCGTTCCGGGCCGTCAACTCCGAGGAACCCAAGGGACAACAGCTGCTCGAGGCCGCCGGTCTCGATGACAGCCGCCTGCCGGTCGTCATCACCGAGAAGGGCGAGACCCTCGTCGAACCGACCGACGTCGAACTGGCCACGCTGCTCGGCCTGTCGACCAGCCCGCAGCTGGAGATGTACGACCTCGCGGTCATCGGCGGTGGTCCCGCGGGCCTTGCCGCCGCGGTGTACGGCGCGTCGGAGGGCCTGAAGACGGTCCTGATCGAGAAGGCCACCACCGGGGGACAGGCGGGGCGCAGCTCCAAGATCGAGAACTACCTCGGCTTCCCGACCGGCGTCTCAGGTGCCGAACTCACCACGTCGGCACGTCGTCAGGCCGAACGCTTCGGCGCGGAGGTCATCACCACCCAGGAGGCGGGCAGACTCGAAATCAACGGCGTGGGCGCAGCCCATTCGATCCGCCTCAACGGGGACAACACCATCGGGGCCCGCGCCGTGATTCTCGCGACCGGCGTCGACTATCGCCAGCTCCAAATCACCGGATGCTGGGACGATCCCGACGATCCGAACTGCAACTACATCGGCCGCGGCGTGTTCTACGGTGCGTCGGTGTCGGACAACAGCGAGTGCGCTGGTGAGGATGTCTACATCGTCGGTGGCGCCAACTCCGCGGGCCAGGCCGCGATGTACATGTCGCAGACGGCCAAATCGGTGACGATGCTGATCCGCGGTTCGTCACTGGAGGCGGGTATGTCGCAGTACCTGGTCGACCGGATCCTCAAGACCCCGAACATCACGGTCCGGACCTGCACCGAGGTCGTCGACACCGTCGCCGACGACGACCATCTGACCGGGCTGATGCTCCTCGACAAACGGACGAACGAGACCGAGACGGTCACCTGTGACCGCATGTGCTGTTTCATCGGCGCGACGCCCCGCACCGATTGGCTCGAGGAAGCGGGAATAGCCCGCGACGATCACGGCTTCATCCTGTCGGGACCTGATCTGCGGGACAAGGTCGGCTGGACGCTGGATCGGCCACCGCACCACCTGGAAACAAGTGTGCCCGGTGTGTTTGTTGCAGGAGATGTGCGTTCGGAGTCCGCGAAGCGGGTTGCGGCCGCTGTCGGCGAAGGGTCGATGGCGGTGATGTTGGTGCACAGGTATTTGGCGGAAGCGTGATTGCCGGCTGAGAGGACGACCGATGGGCGCACAAGGCGAAGAGGAATGCGTGCGTGACGAGCTGCGGACCCTGTTCCTGTTCGAGGACCTGTCCGATTCCCAGCTCGACATTCTGTGCGCCGCCGGCCACATCGAGACGTTCCCCGCGGGCCCGTTGGTTAGCGAGGGTGACCAGGCCACCTGCTTCTACGTCATGATCGACGGCGAGTTGATCATGTCCAAGCGATCCGGCGGCGTCGACATCCAGACCGGCCGCACCTCTCAGCGGGGGGTGTATTTCGGTGCGTGGTCGGCCTACGTCCCCGGTGAGGAGCACACGTATCAGGCCTCGGTGCGGCTGACGAAGCCGTCGCGATGCTTCGTCCTGGACTCCAACGCGTTCGCGGACTTCATGCAGACGCAGTTCCCCATGGCGGTCCATCTGCTCGAGGGCCATATGGTCGGCGGCCGTCGGCAGAGCCAGATCATCGGTCAGCGCGAGAAGCTGCTGGCGCTGGGCACCATCACCGCGGGCCTGACCCATCAGCTCAACAATCCGGCGGCCGCTGCCGCGCGTGCGGTGGCGGACCTGCGCGAGGGCGTCGGCAAAATGCGCCACAAACTGGCGATGCTGGCGGATGGCAAATTCACTCCCGACGCCCTGCGAGTGCTGGTCAGCATCCAGGACGAGGTGGCCGAACAGGTCGCGAAGTCGAAGGCTCAGGAACTGACAGCGCTCGAATCCTCCGATCGCGAGGAGCAGATAGGTGAATGGCTCGAAGATCGCAACATCGTCGGTGCGTGGGATTACGCGCCGACATTTGTCGAAGCCGGCCTAGACGTCGATTGGCTCGAGCGGGTCGAAGCCTCCATCGATGACGTGGACTGTTCGGCGACGATGCAGAGCGCTTTGGGCTGGCTTAAGTACACGATCGACACCGAACTGCGGATGAATGAGATCGCTGACGCCAGCAGCCGAATTTCCACACTGCTTGCGGGAACAAAGAAGTACTCGCAAATGGATCGGGCCGAGTATCAGAAGGTCAACATCCACGAGTCGCTCTACAACACGATCAAGACGTTGTTCGGCGACAAGGTGGGCCCCGACAAGCCCATCAAGCTCATCAAGGAGATGGATAAGTCGATCCCCGAAATCTCCTGCTACCCAGGCGGTTTGAACGAGGTCTGGGACGTGATAATCAACAACGCTATCCAGGCTATGGATGGCCACGGCACGTTGACAATCCGTACCGGACTTCAGGACGACGGAATGGTGCGCGTCGAGATCGGCGATGATGGGCCAGGAATCTCAGAGGAGAACATCGGCCGCATCTTCACCGCGTTCTTCACGACAAAACCGTTCGGCCAGGGCGACGGGCTCGGGCTGGACCTCGCCCGCAGGATCGTCGTCGAGAAACACCAGGGCGACATCCGGGTCGAGTCCAAACCAGGCGACACCCGCTTCATCGTCTGCCTGCCCCTAGTCGCGCCGCCGCCCATCCTGCCGACTCCCGGCGAGCTGTCTGCCGCAGGCACGGAATAGGGTTCGGAGCTCCCGAGTTGGAGCAACCATGACCAAACCTGATCTCGGCAAGTTCGGCGTTTTCGGCCACTACTCGGGGTGGCAGCAGCTGTCTCCGCAGCAGCTCAAGGACATCGAATCCCTCGGCTACGGAGCCATCTGGGCCGGTGGCTCACCGCCTGCCGAGCTCGACTGGATCGACCCCATCCTCGGAGCCACCGAGTCGCTGCAACTGGCGACGGGCATCGTCAACATCTGGACTGCCGCGGCCGGCCCCGTCGCCGAATCCTTTCACCGGATCGAGAAGGCCTACCCCGGCCGATTTCTGCTCGGCATCGGCGTCGGCCATCCCGAAGCGCACCAGGAGTACAAGAAGCCCTACGACGCGCTGAACGAGTACCTCGACAAGCTCGACGAGTACGGCGTGCCGAAGGACCGCCGGGTGGTGGCCGCGCTCGGTCCGCAGGTGCTCAAGCTGTCGGCGCGCCGCAGCGCCGGGGCGCATCCGTACCTGACCACACCTGAGCACACCGCGCAGGCACGCGAGCTCGTCGGTCCGGACGTCCTGATCGCCCCCGAGCACAAGGTGGTGCTGACCACGGACGCGGATCGGGCCCGCGCTGTCGGCCGCAAGGCGCTGGAGGTCTACCTGAACCTCGCGAACTACCTGAACAACTGGAAGCGGTTGGGCTTCACCGATGCCGACGTCGCGAAGCCGGGCAGCGACGCGCTCGTCGACGCGGTCGTGGCGTACGGCACCACCGACGCCATCTCCGCACGGCTCACCGAGCACCTGACCGCGGGTGCCGACCATGTTCCGATTCAGGTCCTGACGGGTACTGACAAGCTCGTGCCCGCGCTCACCGAGCTGGCGGGCCCGCTCGGACTTCAGTGAAGGGGAACCCATGACTGAGCTCAAACCCGACTTCGGTCGTTTCGGGGTGTGGACGTTCGGCACACCCAAGCCCGAGCAGGCCACCGAGATCGAGCGGCTTGGCTACGGCGCGATCTGGGTCGGCGGCTCACCGGCGGGTGATCTCGAATACGTCGAGCCACTCCTGGACGCCACCGAGACACTGCAGGTCGCCACCGGCATCATCAACGTCTGGCAGGCGCCTGCCGAGCAGGTCGGCGAGGCCTATCACCGCATCGAGGACAAATACCCGGGCCGGTTCCTGCTCGGCGTTGGAATCGGACACCCGGAACACACCGAGGAATACCGCAAGCCCTACGACGTGCTCGTCGAATACCTCGATGTGCTCGACGGCTTGAAGGTGCCGACCAGCCGACGGGTCATCGCCGCGCTCGGGCCCAAGGTGCTCAAATTGTCGGCCCGGCGCAGCGCGGGCGCCCATCCGTATTTGACCACCCCTCAGCACACCGGCGAGGCCCGGAACCTGTTGGGGCCGAGCGTATTTCTCGCTCCTGAGCACAAGGTGGTGCTCGCGCGCGACGCCGAGGCGTCCCGGAAGATCGGGCGCGACACCGTGGACTTCTACCTCAACCTGTCCAACTATCTGAACAACTGGAAGCGGCTGGGATTCACCGACGACGACATCGCCAAGCCCGGCAGTGACCGGCTGATCGACGCGGTCGTCGCGCACGGCACGCCCGAGGACATCGCCAAGAAGCTCACCGAGCACCTCGAGGCCGGAGCCGATCATGTGGCAATCCAGGTGCTGGGCGGCTGGGATGCCCTGCTGCCGACGCTGGAGGAACTGGCAGGACCGCTCGGCCTCAACGCCTGATTGACCTAATGATATGCATGCGCCTACGATAGGCGCATGTACATCACTACGGACGCTCTTCCCCTGCACCGTGCGGCGGTGCTGGCATCTGTCGACGCGGTCAACGCGGTCAGCATCGACGATCTCGACCGCCCGACGCCGTGCGCCGGCTGGAACCTGACGACCCTGCTCATGCACATGACCGTTCAGCACCGCGGGTTCGCGGCGGCAGCCCGCGGGGGCACCGACCTCGAAGTGTGGGAACCCGCGACCGTTGCCGATGCAGTCGCCTCAGATCCCGCAGGCACCTATGCGGCGGCCGCCGAGGACGTGCTCGGCGCATTCGGAGCCGACGGTATACTCGAAACGACCTTTGCGCTTCCCGAATTCGGCCCTGGCGCAACATTTCCCGGCGCCATGGCGATCGGCTTTCACTACGTCGACTACGTCGTGCACGGCTGGGACGTCGCTCGCACCATCGGCGCCGGATACGAACTGCCGAAGGACGTTGTCGACGCCGTGCTGCCGATTGCATTCGCGGTCCCCGATGGTGAGTTCCGCGCCGAGGAGGGCAGCCCGTTTCGTCGCGCCGTCGCCGTCGACGACGGTGCCAGCGATATGGACCGGCTACTCGCGCACCTCGGCCGTGCACCGGACTGGACGTATGTGAGCGGGGCGCCGGTGGTGTAGGCACGCAGACCGTTAGGGTTTGTCCATGCGGTTGCTGGTCACTGGCGGGGCGGGGTTCATCGGTGCCAACTTCGTCCACGTCGCCGCACGTGAACATGCGGTGACGGTCCTCGATGCGCTGACCTACGCAGGCAGCCGCGAATCGCTGGCGCCGGTGGAAGACAAGATCCGGCTGGTGCAGGGCGACATCACCGACTCGGGGCTGGTCGACAAGTTGGTCGCCGACGCAGACGCCGTCGTGCACTTCGCCGCCGAGACCCACGTCGACAACTCACTGTCCGGGCCGGAGCCCTTCCTGCAAGCAAACGTCGTCGGTACGTTCACCATCCTGGAGGCGGTGCGCGCGCACGACGTTCGGCTGCACCACATTTCGACCGACGAGGTGTACGGCGACCTGGAACTCGGCAGCCCACAGCGGTTCACCGAGTCGACGCCGTACAACCCGTCGAGCCCGTATTCGTCGACCAAGGCGGCAGCCGACATGCTGGTGCGCGCTTGGGTGCGGTCTTACGGAGTACGCGCGACGCTCTCGAACTGCTCGAACAACTACGGGCCGTATCAGCACGTGGAGAAGTTCATCCCGCGCCAGATCACCAATGTGCTGACCGGCCGGCGCCCCAAGCTCTACGGAACCGGCGCCAACGTCCGCGACTGGATCCACGTGCAGGACCACAACAGCGCGGTATGGCGCATCCTGTCCGACGGGCAGATCGGCCGCACGTATCTGATCGGCGCCGACGGCGAACGGGACAACTTGACGGTGATGCGGACGATCCTTCGGCTGATGGATCGCGATCCCGACGATTTCGACCACGTCACCGACCGCGTCGGCCACGACCTGCGGTACGCGATCGACGCGTCGCCGCTGCGCGACGAGCTGGGCTGGAGTCCCGCGCACACCGACTTCGAGGACGGCCTCCGCGACACCATCGAGTGGTACCGGGCCAACGAAAAGTGGTGGGCTCCACTGAAAGAAGGCGTCGAAGCCAGCTACGCAGGACGTAACCAGTGACGTTCCGCGAGCTCACGGTTCCCGGCGCGTGGGAGATCACCCCGCGCATACACGGCGATTCACGCGGCGCATTCTTCGAGTGGTTCACCGATGCCGAGTTCACCTCGCTGGCCGGACACCGGTTCGACCTACGTCAGGCCAACTGCTCGATATCGGCCGCGGGGACGCTGCGCGGGGTGCACTTCGCCCAGCTGCCGCCCAGTCAGGCCAAGTACGTCGGATGCCCGCGCGGCAGGGTCCTCGACGTGGTCGTCGACATCAGGGTGGGGTCTCCGACTTTCGGACAGTGGGATTCGGTGGTCCTAGACGACGCCGACCGGCGATCCATCTACATCTCCGAGGGCCTCGGCCACGCTTTCTTTGCGCTGGAGGACAACTCGACGGTCGTGTACCTGTGCTCCGCGCCGTACGACCCCGAGCGGGAGCACACCGTCAACGTGCTCGATCCCGCGCTGGGCATCGCGTGGCCCCACGTCGACGGCGGGCCGATCCTGTCGGACCGGGACCGCGCGGCGCCGTCGCTGGCCGATGCCCAGGCGGCCGGTCTGCTGCCGACGTGGGAGGAGACGCGGGCCTTCGCCGAGGAGCTGCGGCGCCGCTGATCTGCGCCGCGCAGGCCCCTTGCGCACCCCGTCGGCGCATTACTAGGATATCCAAGTATCTAGCAGCGAGGGACGATCATGACCACACAGATTTCACATTTCATCGACGGCAAGCGCGTGGCCGGGCAATCCAACCGGACGGCCGACGTCATGAATCCCAGCACCGGCGAGGTGCAGGCCAAGGTGCCGATGGCGTCGCGGGCCGAGGTGGACGAGGCCGTCGCCGGGGCCGCGGCCGCGCAGAAGGAATGGGCCGCGTGGAACCCCCAACGCCGCGCCCGCGTGATGATGAGGTTCATCGACCTGGTCAACCAGAATGTCGAGGAGTTGGCCGAACTCCTCAGTTTGGAACACGGCAAGACCATCGCCGACTCCAAAGGCGACATCCAGCGCGGCATCGAGGTCATCGAGTTCGCGATTGGCATCCCGCACCTCATCAAGGGTGAGTACACCGAGGGCGCGGGCACCGGCATCGACGTGTACTCGCTGCGGCAACCGCTCGGCGTGGTCGCCGGCATCACCCCGTTCAACTTCCCCGCGATGATCCCGCTGTGGAAGGCCGGTCCCGCGCTCGCATGCGGAAATGCGTTCATCCTCAAGCCCAGTGAGCGTGACCCGTCGGTGCCGGTCCGGCTGGCCGAGCTGTTCTTGCAGGCCGGTCTGCCGCCGGGCGTGTTCCAGGTGGTGCACGGCGACAAGGAAGCCGTCGACGCCATCCTCGAGCACCCCGTCATCCAGGCTGTCGGCTTCGTCGGCAGCTCCGACATCGCGCAGTACATCTACTCCGGTGCCGCCGCCAACGGTAAGCGGGCGCAGTGCTTCGGCGGCGCGAAGAACCACATGATCGTGATGCCCGATGCCGATATGGACAACGCTGTCGACGCGCTCATCGGCGCCGGCTACGGCAGCGCGGGCGAACGCTGCATGGCGATCAGCGTGGCGGTGCCCGTGGGTGAGCAGACCGCAGACCGGTTGCGCGCCAGGCTGATCGAGCGGGTCAACGGCCTGCGGGTTGGCCACAGCCTCGATCCGAAAGCCGACTACGGCCCGCTGGTCACCGAGGCTGCGCTGGCCCGCGTCAAGGACTACATCCAGCAGGGTGTGGACGCCGGCGCCGAGGCGGTCGTCGACGGCCGCGAACGCACCAGCGACGAGCTGACTTTCGACGAGGCTGACATGTCGAAGGGCTACTTCATCGGCCCGACCTTGTTCGACCACGTCACCCCCGACATGTCGATCTACACCGACGAGATCTTCGGGCCCGTGCTGTGCATCGTGCGTGCCAAGGACTACGAAGAGGCGCTGGCGCTTCCTTCTGAGCACGAATACGGCAACGGAGTCGCGATCTTCACCCGAGACGGCGACACCGCACGCGACTTCGTGTCGCGGGTGCAGGTGGGCATGGTCGGTGTCAATGTGCCGATTCCCGTTCCGGTTGCCTATCACACGTTCGGCGGCTGGAAGCGCTCCGGATTCGGCGACCTCAACCAGCACGGCCCGTCGTCGATCATGTTCTACACGAAGACCAAGACGGTGACGCAGCGCTGGCCCGCGGGCAGCCACGGCGCGGAGTTCGTCATCCCGACCATGAAGTAGCGATGGGCTAAGTGGATTTTTTCGGGCTGGACGAAGACGAACGCGTGATCGCCGAGACGGCGGCCGCGTTCGCCGAGAAGCGCCTTGCGCCTTTCGCATTGGAGTGGGACGAAAGCCACCACTTCCCCACTGACGTATTGCGGGAGGCCGCCGATCTCGGGATGGCCGCCATCTACTGCCGAGAGGATGTCGGCGGCAGCGAGCTACGGCGCCTGGACGCGGTGCGGATCTTCGAGCAGCTGGCGATGGCCGACCCCACGATCGCGTCGTTTCTGTCGATTCACAACATGTGCGCGTGGATGGTCGACACGTACGGCACCGACGAGCAGCGCAAGTCCTGGTTACCGCGGCTGGCCTCCATGGAGGCGATCGCGAGTTACTGCCTCACCGAACCGGGCGCCGGATCGGATGCCGGCGCGTTGAGCACCAAAGCTGTCCGAAGCGGAAACGCCGCCGGATCAGACTGGGTGCTCGATGGTGTCAAACAGTTCATCTCCGGGGCCGGATCCTCTGATGTGTACGTGGTCATGGCCCGTACCGGTTTTGATGAGACAAAGCCGGGCCCACGTCAGATCTCCGCCTTCCTCGTCGAAAAGGACACGCCGGGGCTGAGTTTCGGTGCTCAAGAAGCGAAGATGGGTTGGAACGCCCAACCGACCGCACAGGTGATCTTCGATGGTGTGCGGGTGTCCGCGGACGCGATGCTCGGCGGCGCCGACGGTGAGGGCACCGGCTTCGGTATTGCGATGAATGGGCTCAACGGTGGCCGCATCAACATCGCCGCGTGCTCGCTCGGTGGCGCGCAGGCCGCGCACGACAAGGCGCGCAGCTATCTGGCGGACCGCCAGGCATTCGGCGGCTCGCTGCTCGACGAACCGACCATCCGGTTCGCCCTCGCCGATATGGCGACGGCGCTGCAGGCGTCGCGAACGTTGTTGTGGCGCGCGGCGTCCGCTCTCGACGACGACCATCCGGAGAAGGTCGAGCTGTGCGCGATGGCCAAGCGCTATGTCACCGATGCCTGCTTCGATGTGGCGGATCAGGCGTTGCAGTTGCACGGCGGCTACGGGTATCTCCGCGAGTACGGGCTCGAGAAGATCGTCCGCGATCTACGGGTGCATCGAATTCTCGAGGGCACCAACGAAATCATGCGCGTGGTGATCGGCCGGGCCGAAGCGGCCCGGGGCCGCGCGTCTTAATCAGGAGGCGTCAATGTCGACGATCGCGTTCCTCGGGCTGGGCCACATGGGCGGTCCGATGGCGGCCAACCTCGTCGCCGCGGGGCACACCGTCCACGGCTTCGATCCAGTTGGCGCGCTGAAGGATGCGGCCGCCGAGAAAGGCGCACAGGTCTTCGACAGCGTCGCCGCGGCGGCGTCGGGAGCCGACGTGGTGATCACCTCGCTGCCCAACGGCGACGTCGTGAAGGCGGTGTACGCCGATGCGCTGCCGGCGGCGCCCAAAGGTACGCTCTTCATCGATACGTCGACCATCTCCGTCGACGATGCACGCACCATCAACGCGCAGGCCACCGATCACGGGCATGCCCAGCTCGACGCGCCGGTGTCGGGCGGGGTGAAGGGTGCGGTCGCGGGCACGCTGGCCTTCATGGTCGGTGGCGACGAAGCCGCGGTCGAGCGGGCACGGCCAGTGCTGGAACCGTTGGCCGGCAAGATCATTCACTGCGGCGGTTCGGGCACCGGGCAGGCCGCCAAACTGTGCAACAACATGGTGCTGGCCGTGCAGCAGATCGCCGCGGGCGAGGCCTTCGTGCTGGCTGAGAAACTGGGATTGTCCGCCCAGTCCCTGTTCGACGTGATCACCGGTGCAACAGGCAACTGCTGGGCGATCCACACGAACTGCCCGGTGCCGGGACCGGTTCCGACCTCACCGGCCAACAACGATTTCAAGCCGGGCTTCGCGACCGCGTTGATGCACAAGGACATCGGCCTGGCGATGGACGCGGTCACGTCGACGGGTTCGACGGCTCCGCTGGGCACGCACGCCGCCGAGATCTACGCGAAATTCAACGATACCGACGCCGACAAGGACTTCAGCGCGGTCATCGAGCTGATCCGCAAGGGTCAGGCCTGAGGCCTCGCCCCGAGCACGTCGCGGAACAGCGCTTGTCGCAGCGCTAGTTCTCGCGGGTCGCTGTAGGCGTGATAGCCCAGCTTGTTCAGCACATACCCGTACCCGATGCCGGTGTCGGGATCGGCGAAGCCGAACGAACCACCGAGCCCTGGCCATCCGAAAGCCTTTTCGGTGGAGCCGAATACGAATTTGGACGTGGGCTTGCCGAAGCCCAGCGAGAACGACGCGTCGAGGAACATCACCTTGTCGCGTATACCCCGCGTGGGCGGTACGGCGGGCGCCTCCAGCGCGTCACGGACCGGTCGGCTCAATCCCAACTCCGGGGCGCCGGTTGCGGCGGCACCGTAGAGTTTGGCAACCGAGTCAGCAGACGTCGTCCCGTTGACCGACGGCATCTCCGGTATCCGGACGTCGTCGCGGTTGAAATCGCCGGCGTCCTTCACACCTGCGACCACCACAAAGGCTCGCGCGGGAAGACTTTTCGGGTTGAACAGACTTGCGACGAACAACGGCGGCATCGTGTGGAGATGCAGCAGCATTTCGCGCCTGGTGACCGGTTCGAGACGCGCCACCCGGTTGCGGTCGACCGACGGCGGCAAGCCGATGTGAAGGTCCAACCCCAGTGGATCGGCGATCTCCTCGGCGAAGAACCGGCCGAGCGTGCGGCCCTTCGGGTCCACCTTGCGGATGAGCGCGGACTGATACCAACCGAGCGTCGCCGCGTGATAGCCGTGCCTCGTGCCGGGCGGCCAGGCAGGCACCTGCGCGGCGATTCTCGCCGACATCCTTTCCGGATCAGCGATCTCGGCGAGTGTCAATGGCGGGGTGATCGCGACCAGCCCGGCCTGGTGACTGAACAGCTGCCGCACCGTGATCGCGTCTTTTCCGCCCTCCGCGAACTCGGGCCAATAGTCGACGACCTTCGCGTCATAGCCGATCAGTCCGCGCGACGCGGCGACCGCGACCGCAAGTGAGGCAATACCTTTCGTGGTGGAGAAGACGTTGACGATGGTGTCCTGCTGCCACGGCTCCCGGGTGACACCGTTGCGGTAACCGTCCCACAGCTCGACCACCTTGCGCCCGTCGCGATATACCGCGACGGCGGCACCGGTTTCCTTGCCGGCTTCGAAGTTGCGACGAAACGCGTCGACGACCTTTCCATAGCCCTCGTCGGCGTCACCGCCCATGAGCGTCCCGTTGTCTCATCTTTGCGGCCTCGCCCCCAGTACGTCGCGGAACAACGCCTGCCGCAGCCGAAGTGCGCGCGGGTCGCTGATCAGATGGAATCCGAGCTTGTTCATCACGTAGCCGAAGCCGACACCGGTATCGGGATCGGCGAAACCGACCGAACCGCCCGCACCCGGCGCACCGAACGCCTTGTCCGAGGATCCGATCACGTATTTCGCAGAGTTCGGAATGGGTCTGCCGAACCCCAGTGAGAAGGACGTGTCGACGTGCAACACCTTGTCGCGCAAACCCTTTGTCGGATACGCCGGGGGCGCCGTCAGGGCGGCGAAGACCTCCGGCGTCAAACCGATCTTCGATCCGCCGATGGCGGCGTCGCCGTAGAGCTTGGCCACCGATTCAGCGGTGCCGGTCCCGTTGGCGGCCGGTATCTCGACGACACGGACGTCTTCGCGGTTGAACGTCGAGAGGCCGTTGGCCCCTTCGAATGCGACACCGGCCTGCGCGGTCAACGTCATCGGGATGAACCAGGCGGCCGCCAGCCTCGGTGGCAGCACATGCAGATGCAACAACGTGGCGACCTGGGACGGCACATGCAGATGCGCAACCCGATCGCGATCGATCCAGTCCGGCAGCCCGATGTGGAAGTCCAGGGCCAGCGGTCTAGCGATCTCCTCGGCGAAATACCGGCCGAGAGTGCGCCGCTCGGGATCGACGTGGCGGATGAGTTCGGACGCATACCACCCGAGCGTGACGCCGTGATAGCCGTGGCGGGTCCCCGGCGGCCAAGCGGGCGGCTGTGCGGCCAAGCGCTCCGAGAGACGCTCCGGCACCGCGATATCGGCAAGGGTCAGCAGCGGTTTGATCACCGGCAGCCCGGCCTGATGGGCCAGCAGTTGCCGAACGGTGACCGATTCCTTGCCGCCCTGGGCGAACGCGGGCCAGTAGTCGGCCACTCGTGCGTCGTAATCGAGGAGCCCACGCGAAACGGCTCGCGCGACGGCCAGCGCGGCAACACCTTTGGTCGTCGAAAAGGTGTTGACCAGGGTGTCGTTCGTCCACGGCGCGCGAGTGGTCCCATTGCGGAATCCACCCCAGAGATCGACGACTTTGCGGCCGTCGCGATAGACCGTCAGCGCGGCGCCGACTTCCGCGCCGCTGGCCATGTTCAGCCGAAACGCGTCGGCGACTTTCCCGTAGCCTTCGTCGACCTCGCCGCAGACAAGCTCGGCTGCGACCCCGGTTTTCTGAGCCATGACCTAGTTCACCGCCTCGACGGCGGCTCCAGCCAACGACACACCGCCGTGCGCGCGAATTTTATCTGCGCAGACGGTGCCGAAACGGCACTTTCGGTTAAGCGGCGGTCCGCTTGTGTGTCGCCCACCAACGGCCGTGCATACGCTGGCAGTCGGCGACATGCAGCGGTGCGCTGCCGGCGAAGTCCTCCCGCACCGCGACAGCGGCCGGGATATCGGGCACGCCTTCACCAGTGATGACGACCGTGGCCAGCCCGGATTTCGTCGCGGCCCGCAGCCCGCAGGCCGAGCCGCTGACCGCGAGCGCGTTCTCGGCGGTGATCCCGAGCTCGGCGAGTGCCAGGCGATGGGCTTCGGAATCCGGCATGGGCTTCTTGACGTCCTCGGCGGTCACCACCGTCTCGACGATTCCCTCGCCGACCAGCTGGCGCACCAAGGGCTCCGCCCAGCTGCGCTGTCCGCTCGTCACGACGGCGACCTGCACACCGGCCCCGAAGGTTTCGGCGACGAAGTCGACGAGGCCGGGGCGCGGCGCGAGATCGCGCTCGAGGATCAGCTCGTCGAACAACATCGTCTTGGTCGTGTAGATGTCGTCGGCCAGCAGCCTGGTCAGCACGTCCGACTCGGTGGCCACCCCTCGCTTGCGCAGCTCGGCCGCGACGCGCTGTCGCTCATCGGTGAGCGCGAGCAGCTGCCGGTACCGCGTCACCGACCACTGAAAGTCCAGACCATGCGCCGCGAACGCGGCGTTGTACGCCTCTCGGTGGCCCTCGCACTCGATATCGGTCAGGGCATCGAGGTCGAAGATCACCGCGCGCAGCGGACATCCGGTTCCTGCCGGCGATGCGGAGTCCCACCAGAAGCGGCCCGCGCGCCAAGTCGTCTCGTGCGTTGTCGGCATGCAGCTAGGGTGGCCCACGTCACAGCGTTACAACCTCCCCCATTTGGGGGATCGTCGATGCCAACTTCGTTTCCCAGAGAAAAGGCCAGGTCATAAGGTGGTGCACATGGCTTCCGAAGAGCTGAGCCCACCGGTTCGTCTGGTGCTCGTCGATGATCACGAGATGGTGATCGAGGGTCTCAAGGCCATGCTCGCGGCGTTTCGGGAGCGCGTGGAGGTCGTCGGACAGGCCATCGGCGCCGAACGTGCGCTCAGCGTCGTCGACGAGTTGAACCCCGACATCGTGCTGTCCGACGTCCGCATGCACGGGTCCAGCGGCCTGGACCTCTGCGTGGCGTTGCGCGGTCGCGATCCCAAGCGCAAGGTCGTCATGCTGTCCGTCTACGACGACGAGCAATACCTCTTTCAGGCCCTGCGGGTAGGCGCGTCCGGATACCTCCTGAAAAGCATCAGCAGCGACGAGCTCGTCCGTCAGCTCGAGTTCGTGCACCGCGGTGAGACGGCGATCGACCCGAGCATGGCCGCCAGGGCGGTGGACACCGCCGCACGGATGCAGCGCGACGAATTCTGGCCCGGTGCGCGCCAGGGTTTGACGCAGCGCGAGAGCGAGATCCTCTCGTACGTCGTGAACGGCCTGTCCAACCGCGCCATCGCGTCCAAGCTGGTGATCGGCGACGAGACCGTCAAGACGCACCTGAGCTCGATCTACCGCAAGCTCGGGGTCAGCGACCGCACCGGAGCCGTGGCGACCGCCCTCCGCGAGGGCATTTACCAATGAGCCCGGACGCCCGCCCCCCGAACGCGGTCCGCGACCTCGTCGACACCGACCGCGAACTCGCACTGCTGCGCGAACTGATCCAGGCCGCGTCCAAGGGGCCCGGGGTCGAGCCGCTGGCCGCGGCGGCCGCACGGATGATCACCGCCGCCACCGCCAGCGACGTGTGCTTCGTCCACGTCCTCGACGACAGCGACCGGTCGCTGACGCTCGCGGGCGCGACACCGCCGTTCGACGCCGAGGTGGGCAAGATCCGCTTGCCGTTGGGCCGGGGCATTTCCGGATGGGTCGCCAGCCACCGCGAGCCGGTGGTGATCAGGCAGGACAAGGAAGCCGATCCGCGCTACATGCCGTTCGAGTCCCTGCGCGGCAAGGACTTCACGTCCATGGTGTCGGTGCCGATGGAGACCGACCCGGGCGGGCTGGTCGGCGTGCTCAATGTGCACACCGTCGAGCACCGCGACTTCACCTCTCGCGACGTCGAACTGCTGCTGGTGATCGGCAGGCTGATCGCCGGTGCGCTCCATCAGGCCCGCTTGCACCGCCAGCTGGTCGCTCGCGAACGAGCCCACGAGAACTTCGTCGAGCAGGTCATCGAGGCCCAGGAGCTCGAACGGCGGCGGCTGGCCGGCGATATTCACGACGGCATCTCGCAGCGACTGATCACCTTGTCGTACCGGCTCGACGCGGCCAGCCGCGCGGTGTCCGACGATCCAGAGGCTGCCTCCGAACAGTTGGAGAAGGCCCGCGAACTCGTCGATCTGACGCTGGGCGAAGCGCGCGCCGCCATCAGCGGACTACGTCCGCCTGTGCTCGACGATCTCGGGCTGGCGGGCGGCCTCGCCAGCCTCGCGCGGTCCATCCCCCAGGTCGGCATCGACGTCGAGCTGGTGGAGACCCGCGTGCCCGACCACATCGAGCTCGCGCTGTACCGAATCGCGCAGGAATGCCTGCAAAATGTCGTCAAACATGCGAAAGCCACGTCCGCGCGGCTCACCTTTGCCGTCGACGCGGGCGAGACCGGGGACATCGCCCGGCTCGAAATAGTCGACGACGGAGTCGGTTTCGACACTTTCGAGCATCCCCTGGGCAGCGACGAGATGGGCGGCTACGGCCTGCTGTCGATGGCCGAACGAGCCGAGATCGTCGGCGGCCGGCTGAACATCCGGTCGCGCCCGGGTTCGGGCACCGCGGTGACCGCGACGATCCCGCTTCCGCGCTCTTAGAAGTCGCCGGAATTACGGCGCAGCGTCTCGATCGAGGCCGCGAGCGCACGGGACTCGCTGTCGGACATGCCGATGTCGGCGAACACCTCGCTGTTGAGCGTGACGGTGGCGTCCTCGACCGTCGACCGGCCGAGATCGGTGATCCGCACCAGCGTGGTGCGGCCATCGGTCGGATGGGGTGTGCGCTCCACCAGGCCGTCGGCCTCCAGCCGCCGGATCGCGTGCGTGACGCTGGTGACGTGCACCTGCAGCCGGTCCGACGCCTTGGTGATCGGCAGCGCGCCGCCGCGGCTGAAGGCCAACAACCGCAGCAATTCGTATCGGGAAAAGCTCAGGTCGTACGGCCGCAGCGCGTTCTCGACCCGGGCCAGCAGTATCTGGTGGGCCCGCATCACCGACGTGACCGCCACCATGCCGTCGGCGACGTCACCCCAGCCGAAGCGCTCCCAGTTGGCGCGCGCCAACTCGATGGGGTCGCGCTTGCGCGGCCACGACGGTTGCGAGGGCACGCCCCTTCATACCGCACAGGGCAGGCTCGGGTCCGTGCGATGACTCTCGCGTCTGCCACGAGTCTGTCCTTAACGACAAGGAAGGGAATCGATGTCCATCCAGCATGTACTGGCTGTCGTGCCGGTGTCCGACCTACAGGTGAGCGGCCGCTGGTACGAGACGCTCTTCGGGCGCCCGGCCGACAACAACCCGATGCCGACGCTCGTCGAATGGCAGGTCGTGCCCGGCGGTTGGGTCCAGGTCTTCGTCGACGCCGCACGCGCGGGGTCCGGGCTGCTGAACTTCGCCGTCGACGATCTCCAGACCCACATGGCTGAGCTCCGCGAACGCGGACTCGAGCCCGGCGACGTCACCGGCGCCAGCAAGGGGGTCCACCTGTCGGCGCTCACCGATCCCGATGGCAACACGATCAGCCTGATCGGCGGATTCAGGGTCGAATACTGATCCACGCAGTCACTGCAGCGCAGCCTGCACAGCGCTCACCACCGCACGGGTGGACTGACGGCTGCCGACGGTGATTCGTACACCGCCGTCGGCATAGCCGCGGACCTTCAGGCCGGTACCGTCGAACACCTCGCGCCACTGCCGGCCCCAGGGTGGCAGATAGACGAAGTTGGCGTGAGCATCGGTGCTGTACACCCCCATCGCCCGCAGGCGCATGCGCAGGTAGCGACGTTCGGCGGTGATCATCCGAATACGTTGTTGCAGCTCGCTTTCGGCGTCATACGACGCGGCGACGGCCACCATTCCGGTGATGGCGATACCGAACGGCTGCTGCATGGTCCATAGCTTGCGGGCCAGCTCGGACGCACAGAATCCGTAGCCGACGCGAAGACCCGCCAGCCCATATGCCTTCGAGAAAGTCCGCACCACAACGACATTCGGATAACGGGCGACGAGTTCAGGACCGTCGATGCGATGGTGTGGCGCGAGGAACTCGACATACGCCTCGTCGAGTACGACAACGGTGTCGGCCGGGATGCGCTGAAGAAACCGCCCGATGTCGGCCGCCGACTCGACCGTTCCGGTCGGATTGTGCGGCCGGCACACCACCACGACTCGGGCCTTCGCGGCAGCGTCGGCCATGGCGTCTAGGTCGTGGTGGCCGTGCTCGTCGAGGCTGACGGTGACCGACTCCAGCCGGGCCATGTGGGCGAAGATCGGATAGCCGTCGAACGTCGGGGACGTCATCACCATTTTGTCGCCGGGGCTCGTGACAGCGTTGAGCACCTGCATGATCACGCCCGTGGCACCGACCCCGATGACGACCTGCTCGTCGCGTACACCGAGATGACCGGCGATCAATGTACGAAGCCGCTCGGGAAGGAACTCCGGATACCGGTTGCCCGCATCGATGGCGGACACCAGCGCGGACCGCACCGACGGCAGCGGCGGGAACGGATTCTCGTTGAGCGACAGCGCCATTGGGTTCACCGCACCGGGTAACGCGCCCACGGCTGCGTCCGTCACCTCGCGATTGGGGGTTGACATCAGACCCTCCCACCCCACCTGACGGCTGCGGCTCCCGCGAAGTCTCCGGCGTGCGCGAACGCCGACATCATGACGACATCGCCCTTTTTCAGCTGGCCGTCGGTGATGGCACGGTCCAGGTTGATCGGAATACCCGCGGCGAACAGGTTCCCGCAGTCATCAAAAGTATCGAGGTGTCTCGATTTATCCAGCTCCATCGCTTCGCGCCAGTTCCGCAGGAATGCGCGATTCGGCTGGTTGGTGACAAGGAAGTCGAGATCCCTTGGCTTCACGCCGATCCGATCACAGACCGCGTAGGACACCTCGGGCACCTGTCGGTTGCCCCGGGCCAGCACCTTGGTGATCTTGCTTTCGGTGAACCCGATGCAACCCTCCCCCGGACCGGCTTGCCACCACTTACGGGGCGGATCGACGGCGAGCGTCATATCGCCGGCGAACTCACCGTAGGTGCGGCATTCGATGTCGAGGATCGGCGACTGGTCGGACAGGGTCACCAGCCCCACCGCGGCACCGTCGCCCGGCACTGACGCCTGCGCCTTGCGCCGAATCGTCGGCTGGTCGAACGCCTGACCGGCCGCATTCTGAGCGATCGCGATCAGTGCGGTGCGCCCTTCACCCGACTCGATCAGGTTGCGTGCCACCCTCAGTGCGAGCACGAACGCTGCACATCCGCCGTTGTGCAGATCGAGGACCCAATTCGGTTTCATCCCAAGGCGATGCGCCATTCCGCCGCCTCCGCCGTAGAACGGCATGTCCGGCATCTGGGTGTGGGTGATCAGGATATCGGCGCCCGCGACCGTGTCCTGGCCGTGGCGTTCGATCAGCCCGGCCGCGGCGCATTCCACCATGTCGATAGCCGTCTCGTCCTCGGCGACATGGTGACGGAACTTGGGCGCCTTGAACATCACGTTGTCCCGCAGGTCGTCGGATTCGGCGAACTGGGCGTAGTAGTCGGCGCTGATCGGTTTCCCAGGCAGATACGTCGACACATCGATCAGACTGACAGTCATCACTTCATCCAATCCGGCTTGACGGCGAGGCCGTGGTGATGGCGATACTCGGCGATCGCCTTGAGATTCTTGAGCTCCAGCAGATGACCGGGGCCGAACATGTCCCAGAAGTCTCCGACCCACACCGGGCGCTTGGGCGGTGCGGTCTCCGGGTAGGGATTTTCGTCGTAGAACGGATGATGGCAGTTGGTCCACAGCACCACCGAGCCGGGCTTGTCGAACACCAACTGCGCGTCGACGATTCGCATCAGATAGATCATCCAGAGGTGCTTGCCCTGATCCCAGGCGCAGTGGTAGTCGATCGTGCGCGCGTCGGGGTTGGCGACGGTTCGCGTGTAGATCGGGCTTCCCGTCTCGCCGCCGAGCTTGTCGTAGGCCACCCAGAGTCCGGGTTCATCGGTCTGCTCGAACCCGCGCAGGCTGTAGGTCCACTCCTCGAGGCAGCGGGTGTCCGCCAGCCATTCGTAGAGCTCGTCGGGCGGACAGTCGACGTAATCGTTGACGGTGCAGTATGTTCCGAACACCTCGTCGTGGGGATACACCGACCTCATCATCTCCATGATGATCGGTGTCGCCTTCTCCTTCGGAGAGGTTTCGACGCGGGTCACACCGTCGATCGGGTCGGTGGTGCCGCGGTCGACCGCGATGTCCTCAAGTGCGGGTAGCGACATAGGGGTGCTCCTCCATGGTGATGTCGGGCTTCTTGTCAGCGTCGGCGTCGTTGCCGAGAAATGCTGCGAACGGTGGGATTTCATCTGCGGAACACTCGATGCTCACGACCGAGGGGCCCTCCGCGCCGAATGCGGTTTCGAGCGCGGCGGGCAGGGCGTCGATATCGTCGACGTCCACCGAACGCAGGTCCGGGAACATTGCGGCGAGTCCGGCGCCCAGCCGGCTCGGCCCGAACCGGTTGTAGCTGTACAGGTCGCCGTAGAACTGCTGTTCGCGCGTCACACACATCGCGTGCGCGTGGTTGTCGAACAGTAGAAAGGTGACGGGCAGTCTGTACTGCAGCGCGGTGTGAATCTCCATGCCGTGCATGAAGAACGAGCCATCGCCCGAGATGACGACGGTGCGGCTGTTCGGATCGGCGGCGTTGCCGAACGCCACGCCGATACCGGCACCGAAGCTGTACCCCATACCGCCCATCCCCAGCGCGACGATGAACCGGCCGTCACGGCGGACCGGCAGGTGATGTATCGCCGCAGCGCCGATGTTGCCCGCGTCGACGACGACGTCGACGCCGTCGGGCAGCATCCGGTCGAGCAACGTCATCGCGTCGCGATACCGAATCCCCGGCCCGCCGTGCGCGGGTGGGTGCAGCTCCGTGCGGCGCACCGCATCGGTGACTCGGAGCCGGGGCGGCCTGCCGCGACCTGACAGTGCCGTGGTGAGCCTGGACAACGACCCGCGCAGGTCGTCGGTTTGCACGTGGGTCCACGGCAGAAAGGGAGCCTCGGCCCCGATCGAGTAGACGTTCGTCGACCGCAGCGCATGGTCCAGACCGGCGCGCGCCGTCACCGACAGCCGGGTGCCGACCACGAGGCACAGGGCGCTTTCGGCGATGGCGGTCGCCACGCTGGGATGGCCCATCACACCGGTCACGCCGAGGGCGGACGACGAGCCCATCCCCGGTGTGCCCGCGACGTCTTTGGCGTCGGGCACGCATGCCACCCGCGCCCGCAGCAGTGCCCGCAGCTGTTCGAGTTCGGCACGGGCGTCGTCTCGGGCCACCTGTTCACCGGCGATGATCGTGACCGGACCGTCAGCCCGCCGAAGTGCGCGCACAATCGGATGCGGATCACCGGTGTGTACGTCGCGTTGAGTGATCGAGATGTCGGCACCGTTCACGGCCTTCATTGCCGCCTGCTGAATATCCTTGGGCAACAACAGGACTGCGGAACCGCCCGTCTTCGCTGCGGCAATGGCCTCCGGCAGCGCCGTGATGATGTCTTCTGGGGTCGTCACACGCCGGCAATAGACCGACACCGCCGAGAACAGCGCCTGCCCGTCGAGTGCACCGTTGCGGCCGCTGGTGTCCTGGAACGCACCTCGACCGTCGAGTGTCGTCGGGGCCTGCCCGATGAGTGCCAGCACCGGCACCCGGCTTGCATAAGCTTCGCCTAGGCCGGGAACCGTGTTGAGGCATCCGCCGCCCGACGTCGCGGCGACCACGCCCAGTCCGGCGCCGCTGCGGCTGTAGCCGTCGGCCATTGTGGCAGCGGAGAACTCGTGCTTGGCCAGCACCGCGGTGATGTCAGCGCGGTAGAACGCAGCGTCGTACAGATCCTCGATGTTCGCGCCGTCGACGCCGAAGATGTATTCGACCCCCGCCGACGCGAGATACCCGACCACGTGGTCGACAACTCGATGCCTTGCCATATAGAGGACACGAATGGCTGGAAGATTCGGTTCACCCGGTGTCTGGAATCACAGCTGTTTTTCGAGCAGTACCTGGCCCGAATCGGGTGAAACCAGTTGCACAGCAGCGATTTCGTCGATCGGGAGGGGCGTGTTCGCGCTGGGTAGCGCCGTCGCGCCCGACAAGCCCAGCCACGTCGCGACCTGGCTTTGACTACCGTCGCGGCCGACCACAACCATGCCCAGATTCTGCGGCGGTGCATCGCGCCTGCCCCAGTCGCCGTACGTGCACGCCATGTCGATGCGGGTACCCCAGCCGTAGCCGGTCAGGCTGATGGTCGCGTTGATCGGTGTCTCGGACACCTTCGACATCTCCATCGCGGTTCCGGCGATCTGGTCGGTACCGGTCCCAAATCCCAGCGCATCGGGTCGAATGGCGATCACCAGTCCAACGGCGAGCACCGCAGCCGCGGCGGCCAGCGCGGCGGTCGTCATCCAGCGGGAGCGCCTGCGGCTCGCGTTGACGCGATGCAACAGCGAGTCCAGCATCTGCGGTCGCAGCTGCGGCTCGGACTGTTCTCCGTCGAGCCAGGCCACGTCGGCCTTGTCCAGTTTGGCGAGCAGCGGAGGGATTTCACCCAGTTCCTCGACGGCGGCGCGGCACCGCGGACACGTCTGCAGGTGCGCCTCGTACTCCAGGCGCTCGTCGGTGGACAACGCGCCGAGGACGTAGGCAGCGTCCCACGTCGCATAGCGATCGTCGTCCACGTCGCCACCACCCTTCGGTAGCCCGAACAGTGTCATCTCCTCACCCCCATCTCCTGCAGCCGCAGGCGCAGGGCCTGCATCCCGTAGTGCAGCCGCGATTTCACGGTCCCTTCGGCGATCTGCAGATCGGCAGCCATCTGGGCGGTCGAAGCGCCCTGGTAGTACGCGCGGCTGATGACGGCGCGGTGGTCCTCGGACAGCTGGGCCAGCGCCTCGCTGAGCAACATGCGGTCCAGCGCCGCCTCCACCTCGTCGGGTCCCGCGTGGTCCGCCGCCTGTTCCATGTCGGGGGTGCCCGATTCGCTGCGGAACCTCGCGCTTCGTCTCTCGTCGATGACGAGGTTACGCGCGACGGTGAACAGCCACGCCCGCGCGGATCTCTCGCTGTCGCCGGTCACCTCGGGATGGCGCCACGCACGCAGTAGCGTCTCCTGCACGACATCCTCCGCTCGAGCTGCATCCCCGGTGAGCCGCACGACATAGCGCCAGAGAACTGCGGCGTGCTCCTGATAGAGCACCCGCATGACCTGGCTTTCTGCGGTCCCCGGGTCGTCCAAATTTCAACCTCCGTTGGTAATACGAGGTTGCGGGTCATCCGGTTCAGTGTCGCAGTCGCGGCACAGAGGTGAGGGCGCTCTAGATGTACTGCCCAGGCAGGTTGGTCAACCGCGTTATAGGCGGGACCTTCCCGATCGC
>NZ_JAMQTI010000033.1:0-61403 GCF_032883055.1 Mycobacterium sp. 29Ha | reverse complement strand
CGTGAGGCAACGAATGCCCCCACGCGCGCATCTTGACGTGAGGCAACAGGCTGACATTGATGTCTTGGAGCCTGGAACGGTCAGCGGCTGCGGCGGAAAATACGGCGGAGTCGACCGCCGCGCTCTTCGGGCCGGGCGACCGGCGGTGGTGGTGGCTCGGCCTTCGGCCGCACCACTGTGGCCGCAGTGTCTGAAACCGGCTTTTCATTGTCAGGATCCGTTTCAGCTTCGGCCCCGTCAGATTCCTCCGCCTCGGCATCGTCGGCTGCTGAATCTTCGGCCTCCGCCGCTACCTCTTCGGCGACTTCCTCGGCCTCTTCGGCACTTTCGACCGTGGACTCGTGAGCCTCGGGTGCGGCCTCCTGCGCCTCGACAGCGTCCTCACCCTCGACAGCACCAACGCCACCGACGGACTCCGGTTCATCGTCGGTGCTCTCTTCGACCTCGGCCGGTTCGGGTGAATCGTCGGTTTCGTCCTCGACGTGTTCTGCGGCCTCAGCCAGCTCCAACGCAAGTTCGTCGGCATCGGCATCTTCGGTGGCTACGTCTGTTCCGACTTCCTCGGACCCATCGTCGTCACCCGACTCCTCGGCTTGTGTCTGGACCGCGTCCTCACCCTCAGCGCCCGCTTCGGTCGAGTCCTCGTCCTCGGCGGCGGACTCATCCTCAGGGAGCTCCGCCTCGGCTTCGGCTGCAGCCTCCAGCTCCGTACCTACGTCCTCGGAGTCTTCGTCGGTTTCGGCCGCGACTTCTGCGGCGACTTCCTCAGCCTCGTCGGCACCCTCGAGGGCGGCCTCATGCGCCTCAGCGGCAGCCTCTTCGGCCTCAACGGCGTCCTCACCCTCGACAGCTCCCACGCCACCGACAGACTCTTCTTCTACGGTCTCGTCTGTTTCGGGTTCGGGCTCGGAGTCTTCGTCGGTTTCGGCCCCGACTTCTGCGGCAACTTCCTCAGCCTCGTCGGCACCCTCGAGGGCGGCCTCATGCGCCTCAGCGGCAGCCTCTTCGGCCTCAACGGCGTCCTCACCCTCGACAGCTCCCACGCCACCGACAGACTCTTCTTCTACGGTCTCGTCTGTTTCGGGTTCGGGCTCGGAGTCTTCGTCGGTTTCGGCCCCGACTTCTGCGGCAACTTCCTCAGCCTCGTCGGCACCCTCGAGGGCGGCCTCATGCGCCTCAGCGGCAGCCTCTTCGGCCTCAACGGCGTCCTCACCCTCGACAGCTCCCACGCCACCGACAGACTCTTCTTCTACGGTCTCGTCTGTTTCGGGTTCGGGCTCGGAGTCTTCGTCGGTTTCGGCCCCGACTTCTGCGGCAACTTCCTCAGCCTCGTCGGCACCCTCGAGGGCGGCCTCATGCGCCTCAGCGGCAGCCTCTTCGGCCTCAACGGCGTCCTCACCCTCGACAGCTCCCACGCCACCGACAGACTCATCCGCATCGTCCTCGGTTTGTTCGGTCTCTGCCGCTACGGCCGCCGCGAGCAGTTTGGCTTCGGCGGCAGTCTCTTCATCGACGGAATCGTCAGGCTCCAGATCCTCAGAATCGACGTCGAAGTGCTCATCCGCGTCGGCCCGAGCGTCTTCGTCTTCGTCCTGCCCGGCCGCCTTGGCCGCCGCAACCACTCCCGAAGTCGCCGCGACAGCGACAAGTTCGTCGGCCACCTCACTGATGAGCGACTCATCGCGCGGCTTACCCTTCAGCGTCGCCGGGTCCTCGCGACCCTTCGGCGCCACCATGAAATACACCACCGCACCGATGAATACGAACGTCGACGTGAACGAGTTGACCCTGATATCGGCGATCAGCGTGGCCTGATCGCTACGCAACAGTTCGATCCAGAAGCGACCCAAGCAGTAGCCCGCGACATACAGCGCGAACAACCGGCCGTGACCGATCCTGAACCGCCGATCGACCCAGATCAACAGCGCGAAAATCAGGACATTCCACACCAATTCGTACAGGAACGTCGGATGGACAACCTCGTACAGCTGGCCTGTCGATACCCCATTGGCCAGGTCCGGGCTGACCACACCGTTGGCGCCCTCGCGCTCGTAGATCTCCAGCCCCCACGGCACCGTCGTCGGCCGGCCGTACAACTCCTGGTTGAAGTAGTTGCCCATTCGGCCGATCGCCTGCGCCAGAATGATTCCCGGCGCAATCGCATCGCCGAATGCAGGCAGAGGAATGCCACGATTCCGGCACGCGATCCACGCTCCAACGCCGCCGAGTGCGACCGCGCCCCAGATTCCCAGGCCGCCGTCCCAGATTCGCAGCGCCCCGAGAATCCCTGGCTTGCCCTCACCGAAATACTTCGACCAGTCGGTGATGACGTGATAGAGCCGACCGCCGATCAGGCCGAACGGCACCGCCCACAGCGCGATGTCGTAGATGACGCCGCGCTCACCGCCCCTGGCTTCCCACCGCCGGTCGCCGATGATCAACGCCGCCACGATCCCGACGATGATGAACAACGCGTACGCACGAATCGGAACCGGACCGATATGCCAAACGCCCTGCGACGGACTCGGAATGTAGGCGAGCACAGTCGTCGTCACGCGGTAACCCTCTGCCGTACGCCCTCGGCGAGCTCAGCGGTCAGTGTCCGCACCGCGTCCTCTCCCTCCTGCAGGGCTGACACCAGCGCCGAACCCACGATCACCCCGTCCGCATATGCACCGATCTCTGCCGCCTGCTCGCGTGACCGCACACCGAGGCCGACGCCGACCGGGATATCCGACACCGCTTTCACGCGGCTGACCAACGCGGGCGCCGCATTGGATACGGCGTCGCGCGCGCCGGTCACACCCATCGTCGATGCGGCATAAACGAATCCGCGTGAAGCCTCAACCGTCGCCGCCAACCGCTCGGGCGTCGACGATGGCGCCACCAGAAAAATGCGGTCCAGGTCGTGGACTTCCGATACCTCGATCCACTCCGACGCCTCATCGGGAATCAGATCGGGCGTGATCATCCCCAGTCCGCCTGCCGCGGCCAGATCGCGCGCAAACGCGTCGACACCCCAGCGCAGCACCACATTCCAGTAGGTCATCACGACGGCCCGACCGCCCGCGTTGCTGATCGCCTCCACCGCCGCCAATGTGTCGCGTACCCGCACACCGCCGCGCAGCGCCACTTCGGTGGCCGCCGCGATCGTCGGCCCGTCCATACCCGGATCCGAATACGCGATGCCCACCTCGACGAGATCGCAGCCGGATTCGACCAGCGCAGTCATCGCCGAGATCGACTTCGGCACATCGGGAAAGCCGGTCGGCAGGTAACCGATCAGCGCCGCGCGGTCTTCCGACCGGCAGGTGTCGAACATAGCGGCCAACCGGCTCACGATTCACCGTCCATCAGACCGAACCATTTCGCCGCCGTCTCGACATCCTTGTCGCCGCGTCCCGACAGGTTGATCAGAATGATCGCGCCGCTACCCAGTTCCTTGCCCAGCTTCAGCGCTCCGGCGACGGCGTGCGCCGACTCGATGGCCGGGATGATTCCCTCGGTGCGGCACAACAGTGCGAACGCATCCATCGCCTCGGTGTCGGTGATCGGCCGATATTCGGCGCGGCCGATGTCCTTCAGGAACGCATGCTCGGGACCCACACCCGGATAGTCCAAACCAGCCGAAATCGAATGGGATTCGATGGTTTGACCATCCTCGTCCTGAAGCAAGTACGAGAACGAACCCTGAAATGCCCCTGGTGTCCCGCCCGCGAATGTCGCTGCGTGACGCCCGGTTTCGACGCCGTCGCCCGCCGCTTCGAAGCCGACCAACCGCGTCCCGGGATCGTCGATGAACGCATGGAAGATTCCGATCGCATTCGACCCGCCACCCACACACGCCGTCACCACATCGGGCAGTCGGCCGGCCTGCGACTGGATCTGCGCGCGCGCCTCGAGCCCGATCACCCGCTGGAAGTCGCGCACCATCGTCGGGAACGGGTGAGGTCCCGCCGCGGTGCCGAAGCAGTAATAGGTGTTGTCGGCGTTCGTGACCCAATCGCGAAAGGCTTCGTTGATCGCATCCTTGAGCGTCTTCGAACCGGCCTCGACGGAAACCACTTCCGCGCCGAGCAGGCGCATCCGCGCGACGTTCAGCGCCTGACGTGCCGTGTCGACGGCACCCATGTAGATGATGCACTCCAGACCCAGCAGTGCACAGGCGGTAGCGGTCGCCACCCCGTGCTGGCCGGCGCCCGTCTCGGCGATCACCCGCGACTTGCCCATCTGCTTGGCCAGCAGCGCCTGACCGAGCACATTGTTGATCTTGTGAGATCCGGTGTGGTTGAGGTCTTCTCGCTTCAGGAACAGTCGCGCCCCACCCGCATGCTCGGAAAGCCTGGTCGCCTCGTAGATCGGCGACGGCCTGCCGGTGTAATGGCGCTGCAGCCGATCCAGTTCATCGAGGAACGCCTGATCGCCACGAGCCTTCTCGTAGGCGGCGGTCACCTCTTCGATCACCGTCATCAGCGCCTCGGGGACGAATCGTCCACCATAGACACCGAAATGGCCGCGCGCATCGGGATCGTGAACTGTGGGTTCGGCCACCGCTGCGCTGGAACGCGGCAACTCCGGCCCGGCGAGGTCGGCCATCAACGAAGCTCTTCGCGCAAGCGGCTCATCGCCGTGTCAGCGTGAGGGTTTCGGGCAGGACGGGTGCGTTCCTGCGGTGACCAGATCGGCAACGGCGCCGCGGGGGTCACCACTGGTGACCAGTCCCTCGCCGACGAGCACGGCATCGGCCCCTGCTCCGGCGTATGCGAGTAGATCGGCAGTGCCGCGAACACCCGACTCGGCGATGCGGATGACCCCGCTCGGCAGGCCAGGCGCGATGCGCGCGAAGCAGTCCCGGTCGACGTTCAGTGTCTTCAAATCGCGTGCGTTGACTCCGATGACTTTCGCACCTGCCTGCAGGGCTCGATCCGCTTCCTCTTCGGTGTGCACCTCGACAAGCGCTGTCATCCCGAGCGATTCGGTGCGGTCGAGCATGGACTCCAGCGCCTGCTGTCCGAGCGCGGCGACGATCAGCAGCAACATGTCGGCGCCGTGGGCGCGCGCCTCGTGAATCTGATACGGGCCGATGATGAAGTCCTTGCGCAGCACCGGGATTGACACCGCTGCGCGCACTGCGTCGAGATCGTCCAGAGAGCCGTTGAACCGGCGCTGTTCGGTCAGCACACTGATGATGCGTGCGCCGCCGTCCTCGTATGCGCGAGCGAGCGCCGCAGGATCCGAGATCGACGCCAGCTCTCCGCGTGACGGGCTGGCGCGCTTCACTTCCGCGATCACGCCGATGCCGGGTTCGCGCAGAGCCGCCAATACGTCCAGCGGAGACGGTGCGGCCTTCGCCGCTTCCTTGATGTCTGCGAGCGGTAGAACAGCCTCGCGAGCTGCGACATCAGCACGAACACCCTCAATGATGGTGTCGAGCACGGTTGCCGAACTCATGGGAGTTGATTCCTCTCGGATGATGCCCACAGATCTCTATCGAAGGGTAACGGGTCGCCGCACCCTCCGGTGTCACCGCCCCTCGCCCGGGTCGGTCGGGTCGCGGCCTTCGTCGAGCGCTTCCCACAGCTGTCGCTCCGACATCGCGTCGTCCGATTTGTCCGCCGGAACAGCCGTACGGCGTGCGTAGCGAGCCACACCCGAGACGTTCCTGGACGCCGAGCGCAGCAGCAGCGCGGCACACACGAGTGTGACGACCGCTGCCATCGCCGTGACCAGCGCACCCCCGTAGTGCCGCTGAGTCCCGACCAGGTCGGCGACTGGCGCATCGGCCAGATCAGACGCCCTGACGCCGACATCACGCACCAGCCACAGGCTGATCGCCAGATACGCCATACCGGCGCTGGCGATCGCCGCCAGTACGGCCAGCGCCCGCAACGGCCAACCCCGCACCGCCAGCGCGGCGACGGCGGTGGCCAGCAGCAGAACGGCCAGCGGCACCAGTGCCGTCGACCACGACCCACCGGACAGCGCGATCGTCCTGGGCTGCCCCAGCCCGTCGAACGACGTCACATCGACCCACGTCATCCGCGACGCCCCCCATAACCCCGCCGCGGCCAGCACCAGCCCGAGCTGCGCGATCCGAATCACGGTTCGGTCAGCGTTTCCGCTGCCGCGATGGCGTTCAGCACCGCGCGGGCCTTGTTCGCCGCCTCCGTGTACTCGTACGGCCCGTTGGAGTCGGCCACAACTCCACCACCGGCCTGCACATACGCCGTGCCTGCGCGCATCAACGCCGTGCGAATCGCGATCGCGAAATCGGCGTTGCCCGCGAAGTCCAGATAGCCAAGCACGCCGCCGTATAGCCCGCGACGGGTCTTCTCGACCTCCTCGATCAGCTCCATGGCACGCACCTTCGGCGCCCCGGACAGCGTGCCTGCCGGGAAGCACGCCGTCACCGCGTCCAACGCGGTCTTGTCGTCGGCCAGCTCGCCATGCACCGTCGACACGATGTGCATGACGTGGCTGTATCGCTCGATGTGGCTGTAGTCCTCGACCCGCACGGTCCCCGGCCGGCAGACCCGACCGAGGTCGTTGCGGCCCAGATCGACCAGCATCAGGTGCTCGGCGCGCTCCTTGTCGTCGTGGAGCAACTCCTTCTCGAGCAGCAGATCCTCTTCCTCGGTCTGCCCGCGCCACCGTGTGCCCGCGATCGGATGCGTCGACGCCCGGCCATCCTTGACCGTCACCAGCGCTTCCGGGCTTGATCCGACGATCGAAAAGTCCAGTCCACCTTCATCGTTGGGCACATTGAGCAGATACATGTACGGGCTCGGGTTGCTCACCCGCAGCATCCGGTACACGTCGAACGGATCGGCGTCGGTATCCATCTCGAACCGCTGTGACGGCACCACCTGGAACGCCTCGCCCGCCTCGATGTCGCCGACGAGTTTCTCGACGATCGCCGTGTATTCCTCCACGGTGCGCTGTGAACGGTGCAGCGGCTCGGGCCTGCTGAACGTCGCGACGGTCGACGGGAGGGGCTCACCGAGGGCCGCGGTCATCACATCGAGCCGGCCGACCGCGTCGTCGTAGGCCCAGTCCACCCGCTCGTCGGTGCCGTTCCAGTTCACCGCGTTGGCTATCAGCGTGATCGTGCCCTCATGGTGGTCGACGGCGGCCACGTCGGTGGCCAGCAGCAGCAACATGTCCGGCAGTCCCAGATCGTCCACCGCAAGCGACGGCAGCTTCTCCAGACGCCGCACCATGTCGTAGGCGAAGAACCCCACGAGACCCGACGAAAGTGGAGGCAGGCCCGTCACCGGTTCGGTCTTCAGCAGCTCCAGCGTCGCGCGCAGGGCCGCGAGCGGGTCACCGCCGGTGGGTGCATCCTTCGGGGTGGTGCCCAGCCAGACGGCCTCGCCGTCACGGACCGTCAGCGCCGACGGCGCACCGGCGCCGATGAACGACCACCGCGACCACGACCGGCCGTTCTCGGCCGACTCGAGCAAGAACGTCCCCGGCCGGTTGGCGGCCAACTTGCGGTACGCCGACAGCGGAGTCTCACTGTCGGCCAGCACCTTGCGGGTCACCGGCACCACCCGATGCTCGGCGGCCAGCGCCCGGAAGTCCTCGCGTGAGGTGGTGAGGGCAAGGTTGGCGGTCGATTGCACTCATCAATTCTCCCAGACGCGTGCCAGCGGCGACGACGACGCAGGGGTCAGCGGGCTGGTCAGCACGACCGGCCCCTGCGCCATGAACCGCGGCGTGCGGCCGCGGTGCTCGTCGGCGGCATGCACCGTGAACGGGTGGACGAGGTACATGTCACCGGGCTCGCCGGTGGCGTGCACGACCGATCGCTCAGCGCTCGCGTCGTCGACCAGCCGACCCATCTCGGCCAAGTCCACCGCATTCGGACCCAGCACTCGCGCCACGTCGCGGTGCGATCCGGCCCGAATACGAGTGGGTGCGTCGTCCGGACCGACCTCCGAAAGCAGGGTGAGCAACAGCACCGTGTGCGGACGGCCGGTCACTGCCCACGACCCGTCGGGTTGCGGCGTATTGGCATCGATGTGCCAGCCGCGGTCGTCGTCGCGCGCTGCAACGGGGAACCGAACGGGGATGTTGCCCAACGCGCCTCGCGGCAACCACCCTCCGACACCGCAGACACTGTCCAGGGCTTGCGCCAGCGCGGGGCTGCGCACCAGCTCACCAAACGGCCCCTGCCCCGTCAGATCCGCCACCCAGCGGACCGGGTCCGACCAGCCGGCGGGATGGTCGGGCGACAATCCCAGCTGCTGCCACAGTGCGGTGCGCGCCGCGTCGGCGGCGCCACGCAGGGCTGCCTGCCCGATCTTCGCGTAGCCATGGGACATGAACTCGTCGACATCCAGCATCGGAGGCACGCTCTCACGGACACGGCAACCCGCGCCAACGATTTTCTGTGGGCGTAGCGTGACGCTCATGAAACGTGGTGACCAGGTTGCAGAGTTCGAATTGCCGGACCAGACAGGCACTGTGCGAAGCCTCACGGAGTTGCTCGCGGGCGGACCGATCGCGCTGTTCTTCTATCCCGCCGCGATGACTCCGGGTTGCACCAAGGAGGCGTGTCACTTCCGCGATCTGGCTTCGGAGTTCGCCGCGGTCGGCGCTAGCCGCGTCGGCATCAGCACCGACGCCGTCGAGAAGCAGGCGAAATTCGCTGACAAGCAGAGCTTCGACTATCCGCTGCTGTCGGACACCGGCGGCGCCGTCGCCGCACAGTTCGGGGTGAAGCGCGGATTGTTGGGCAAGCTGTCGCCGGTCAAGCGGACAACGTTTGTGATCGACACCGATCGCACGGTCCTCGAGGTGATAGCCAGCGAGGTCAACATGGACACCCACGCAGACAAGGCGCTGGAGGTGCTGCGCCAACGTCAGTCCGCGTGACGCCGGTTCTCGAACTCGCCGACGTGACGTTCCGTCGCGACGGCAAGCAGATCATCGACGGCATCTCGCTCACCGTGAACGCCGGCGAGCATTGGGCGTTGCTCGGCCCCAACGGTGCCGGCAAGAGCACGCTGCTGGGATTCTGCGCGGCCGTCATGTTTCCGAGCTCAGGCACCGTGCGCATTCTCGGCGAGCAGATGGGGCGCGTGGACCTCGCCCGGCTGCGGCACTCCATCGGTCACGTCAATCCCCGTCACCGGCTGCAGTATTCGTTGACGGTGCGCGAGGTGGTGCTGACGGGTATCACGGCGACCATCGATCTCCCGATGCGTTGGGCGCCCAGTCCCGACGAACTCGGCCGGGCGGACGCGATGATCGACGCGGTCGGCTTGTCGCACAAGACGACTGATGTATGGCCGACCCTGTCGCAGGGAGAACGGGGTCGCACCCTCATCGCCCGCGCGCTGGTATCCGAACCGCGACTGCTGTTGCTCGACGAGCCCACAACGGGCCTCGATGTCGCCGCGCGAGAACAGCTGTTGAAAACCATCGATTCGCTCGACGAGACGCATCCCGACGTCGCGTCGATACTTGTCACCCACCATCTCGAGGAGCTACCGACAACCACGACGCACGCGTTGCTGATCGCCGAAGGGCGCACCATCGCCGTCGGTCCCGCGCGGACAACGGTGACGACCCACAACGTCAGCGCCGCGTTCGACCATCCGGTGGTCGTCGGCTACGACGAAGGCCGATGGACCGCGCGCGCCAAGGTCACCCGCATCATCGACCGCTGAGCGTCAAAGGCGGGTGCATCGGACATCCGCGTGACTTGGCGACTCGCGCCCGTCCGCGCGGGTGAAGCGAGCGCCGGCGTTGGCCGAATCAGCCCGTCTACTCGTCGAGGTACTTTCGGAGATGCTCGACCATGCTGGCCCGAAACTCCCGCATCGACGACGCTTTGGGCTTCACGCCATCGGCGCCGTGGTACATCCCTTCGACCGTGACCAACTCGCACGGCACTCCGGCGGCTTTCAGCCGCGCCGCATAATCGACGTCTTCATCGTGAAACACGTCGAGGTTCCCCACGCCGACCCAGGCGGGCGCGAGCCCAGACAAATCGACTCTGCGTGCGGGAGCGGCATAGTCGGGTGCATCCGACATGCGCGGAGCGCGACCGAGATAGGCCGTCCAGCCGAACGTGTTCGATTCCGGTGTCCACGCGAAACGTCCCTGCCCCCGATGATCGCCGCGCAATGTGGATCTGTCATCCAGCATCGGATAGACAAGGACCTGCGCCCGCAACGGAATGCCCTCGTCGTGGCAACGCTGTGCAACAGCGGCCGCCAGACCGCCGCCGGCGCTCGCACCGACCACCGCGATCCGGGTCGGATCGATCCCCAATTCGTCGGCGTTGGCGCGCATCCAGTGCAGCGCGGCCATGCAGTCATCCAAACCCGCAGGAAATGGGTGCTCGGGCGCCAGACGGTAGTCCGGCGAAACCGCCACCACCCCGAGGTCATTCACCAGGCGGCCGGTGGCGGCACCCTCGAACTCGGGGGTGCCGACGACATACCCGCCCCCGTGGATCCACAGCACCGCCGGACTGGGCACGGCCCGGTACACCGGCGTGAAGACCAAAGTGCGCACAGTTGGCTCGCCGATGTGGCGCTGCGTGACGGAGACGTCGGCTCCCGGCTTCGTGCGCACCTTGAAAATCAACCGAAAGGTCCGCAACTTCTTCGCGGTCAACGAAGCCGCGACATACGGCAACAGCGGGCTGCGCAGCTCCGGCGCGACTCGGCCCACCGCATCGCGAACCTTGAATCGGCTGCGCCCCGCCGCAACGGCAAGCGTCAATCCGACGACCGCCGCGACCCGCTTCAGAGTCACTCCTCCGGCGCCAAAAGCACGTCAGCATCGAAGCAACTGTGCTCGCCGGTGTGGCATGCAGCGCCGACCTGGTCGACTTCCAGCAGCACCGTGTCACCATCGCAGTCCAGTCGCACCGAGTGCACATACTGGGTGTGTCCCGACGTGGCGCCTTTGACCCACTGTTCACCCCGCGACCGCGAATAGTACGTCGCCTCACGGGTTTCCAATGTTCGCGCCAACGCGTCGTCGTCCATCCACGCGACCATCAGCACCTGGCCGGTACCGCGCTCCTGCACCACCGCGGTGAACAATCCGTTGGCGTCGCGCTTGAGCCGGGCGGCGACGTCGGCGTCTAGTGCGCTCATCTCACGACAATCCCTTCTGCCGCCATCGCCGCCTTCACCTGATTGATCGTCAGCTCGCGGAAATGGAACACGCTCGCAGCCAGCACCGCGTCAGCACCTGCAACGACCGCGGGCGCGAAATGTTCTGGCGCCCCTGCGCCACCGCTGGCGATCACGGGGACATTGACCGCCCCCCGCACCGCCGCGATCATCGGCAGGTCGAACCCGGCCTTGGTGCCGTCGAAGTCCATCGAGTTCAACAGGATCTCACCGACACCGAGTTCGGCTCCCCTGGTGGCCCATTCGACGGCATCGATCCCGGTGCCGCGTCGCCCGCCGTGGGTGGTCACCTCCCAGCCCGACGGCGTCGGCTCCTGGTCCCGTGGCACCGTGCGTGCGTCGACCGAGAGCACGATGCACTGCGAACCGAACTGGCGCGACAACTCGGCCAGGAGTTCTGGTCTGGCGATGGCGGCCGTGTTGACCGCGACCTTGTCGGCACCCGCGCGCAACAACACGTCGACATCGGCCACCGACCGCACGCCACCGCCGACCGTCAGCGGAATGAACACCTGCTCTGCCGTGCGCTTGACGACCTCGAGCATGGTCGCCCGTCCGGCCGACGACGCGGTGACATCCAGGAACGTGAGCTCGTCGGCGCCCTCGGCGTCGTATGCGGCGGCTAGTTCGACGGGATCCCCGGCGTCACGCAGGTTCTCGAAGTTCACGCCCTTGACGACCCGGCCGTCATCGACATCCAGGCAGGGAATGATGCGAACCGCAAGGTCCATTCAGTAATCCTCCGGTGCGCCGACCGATTGCAGCAATTCGAGTAGTTCCCCGTGCACGCCCGGCGCCCCGACCAACGCTGAGCGCGATTCGGTGGTCCAATCGGTCCCGTCCAGGTTCGTGACGATGCCGCCTGCCGCCCGCACCAGCGCGACACCCGCGGCGTGGTCCCACACGTGCGCACCGAAGCTGATGGCACCGCCGAGGATTCCGGACGCGGTGTAGGCGAAGTCGACGCCGGTGGCACCGTGCATCCGCATACGCGAGCACTTGCGGCTGAGGTTCTCGATCACCGCGAGCCGGTAGCGCCCCGGTACCTTGCCCCGCGAATCGACGTTGAACGTGCTCACCCCGACGATGGCTTCGGACAGCTTCACGGGCTGTAGCGCCGGCTGCTCAACACCGTTGCTGCAAAAGGGCTTCCCGATGACACCGGTGAACCGTTCACCCGTGAACGGAACCCATGTCAGACCCGCGACGGGTTCGCCATTTCGCAGCAAGCCGAGCAGGATGGCTGCCATCGGCGACCCGGCCGCATAGTTGAACGTTCCGTCGATCGGATCGAGCACCCAGACCAGCGGCGAATCGACGTCGGCGCCGCCGAACTCCTCGCCGTGCACCTCGATGCCGGTCTCCCGCCGCAGCGCTTCGACGACTTGGCGTTCGATCGCGAGGTCCACTTCGGTGGCGAAGTCGTTGCCCTTCTTCTGGACCGCCGAATCGGCTCGGTGACCTTCGATGAACGGCTTGGCCGCATCGTCGAGGATCTTCGTGGCCACGGCGACCAACCCATCGAGGTCCGCCGTATCCAGGGCCATCTACTGTGCCACCGCCGCGAGCGCCTCGGGAAGCGTGAACCGCCCCGCGTACAGCGCCTTACCGACGATCGCGCCTTCCACGCCGCGGTCGGTCAGGGTTGCGATCGCCCGCAGATCGTCGAGGCTGGACACCCCGCCCGACGCGATCACCGGTGCGTTGGTGCGATCGGTGACTTTGCTCAGCAACTCCAGGTTCGGCCCGTTCAGCGTGCCGTCCTTGGTCACGTCGGTGACGACGAAGCGCGTACATCCTTCGCGGTCAAGGCGTTCCAGCACCTCCCACAGGTCGCCGCCGTCGGTTTCCCACCCGCGGCCCCGCAAGCGGTGGTCGTCACCGGAGATCTTCACGTCGAGCCCGACGGCCACCTTGTCGCCGTGCTGAGCGACGACCTTCGCGCACCACTGCGGATTCTCCAGCGCGGCGGTGCCGAGGTTCACGCGGGCGCACCCGGTGGCCAGGGCCGCCTCCAGCGAGTCGTCGTCGCGGATCCCCCCCGACAGTTCCACCGCGACGTCGAGCCGCCCGACCACCTCGGCGAGCAGTTCACGGTTGTTGCCCCTACCGAACGCGGCGTCGAGGTCGACCAGGTGGATCCACTCCGCGCCGTCACGCTGCCAGGTCATGGCGGCGTCGAGCGCCGAGCCGTACTCGGTCTCGCTGCCCGCCTTTCCCTGCATGAGGCGAACGGCGCGGCCCTCGACCACGTCAACGGCGGGAAGCAGTATCAATCTCACGGCCGACAACCTAGAGCCCCTCAATCCAATTGCCCAAAAGCGAAGCTCCGGCGTCGCCACTCTTCTCCGGGTGGAACTGTGTCGCCGATAGCGGTCCATCCTCGACGGCGGCCAGGAACGGGACGGTGTGGGTGGCCCAGGCCAACTTCGCCTCCGGGCTGCCTTCCCATTGCTGCGCGGCATAGGAGTGCACGAAGTAAAACCGGGTGTCGGGATCAAGACCCTTGAACAGGCGGGTATCCGCAGGCGCGTCCACGACGTTCCAGCCCATGTGCGGGATCACCGGGGCATCCAGCCGGATCACCGCACCGGGCCACTGGCCGCAGCCGGTGCTCTCCACGCCGAACTCGACCCCGCGCGCGAAAAGGATCTGCATCCCGACGCATACTCCGAGCACAGGACGTCCCAGGGCAACCCGTTCGGCGATGATCTTCTCCCCACCGATCTGCCGCAGCCCGGTCATGCAGGCCTCGAATGCGCCGACGCCCGGTACCACCAGACCATCGGCGTTCATCGCTGCGTCGGCATCGGCGGTCACCTCGACGGATGCACCCGTCCGCTCCAGCGCGCGCTGAGCCGATCGAAGGTTTCCGGAGCCGTAGTCGAGGACAACGACTCTCGCTGTCATAGCGTACCTTTCGTCGACGGCACTCCTGTGACACGCGGATCGAACTCGACGGCCTGACGCAGCGCCCGCGCGACAGCCTTGTACTCCGCCTCGGTGATGTGGTGCGGGTCGCGGCCGTACAGCACCCGCACGTGCAGCGCGATGCGCGCGTTCATCGCGATGGTTTCGAACACGTGGCGATTGACAACCGTGTGGTAGGGCGCCTCGGATCCGGCAATGGTGAAGTGCAGCATGTGATCCGGCTCGCCGGTATGCACGCAGTAGGGCCTGCCGGACACGTCAACCGCGGCGTGCGCAAGCGATTCGTCCATCGGAATCCAGGCATCGCCAAAGCGACGGATGCCCTTTTTGTCACCCAACGCCTGCCCGAGCGCCTGGCCGAGCACGATCGCGGTGTCCTCGATGGTGTGGTGGCCTTCGATCTCGACGTCACCCTTCGCGCGCACGGTCAGGTCGAAGCTGGCGTGGCTGCCCAGTGCGGTCAGCATGTGGTCGAAGAACGGCACACCGGTCTCGACGGTGACGTTGCCGGTGCCGTCGAGGTCGAGTTCGACCACGATGTCCGATTCCTTGGTTTTGCGTTCGATCTTCGCGATACGGGACGTGGTCACTGTGCTCCTATGGATACGAGTTCGGTAGCCGCCAGTCGACCGCTGACCTCGAGCAGCGCATCGTTCTCTTCGGCAAGTCCGGTGGTGGCGCGCAGGTAACCGGGAATGCCGACATCCCGGATGAGGACCCCGGCAGCAAGATAACGCTGCCAGGTGGCGGACGCGTCGGCGAATTCACCGAACAACACGAAGTTGGCATCGCTGTCGATAACGCGAAAACCCATGCTGCTCAACGCTTCCGCGACTCGGTTGCGCTCGGCGATCAGCGTGGCCACGCTGCCCAGAGTGTCGTCGGCGTGGCGCAGCGCTGCTCGGGCGGCCGCCTGGGTCACCGCCGACAGGTGGTACGGCAGCCGGACCAGCAGCATGGCATCTATTACCGCGGGGGCGGCGATGAGATAGCCGAGCCGTCCGCCGGCGAACGCGAACGCCTTGCTCATGGTGCGGGTGACGACGAGCCTGCTCGGGTACTCATCGATCAGGTTGACCGCGCTGAGTTCGCTCGAGAACTCGCCGTAGGCCTCGTCGACGATGAGCATTCCGGTGGACATCGCTTCCAGGAGGGACCGCAGGTGCTCCAGCGAAACGCTCTGTCCCGAAGGGTTGTTGGGGCTGGCGAGAAACACGATGTCCGGTGTGTGCTCCTTGATCGCCCCGACAGCGACGTCGACGTCGAGGCTGAAGTCGTCGGCGCGGTTCGCGACGAGCCACTTCGTCTGCGTCCCGTCGGAGATGATCGGGTGCATCGAGTACGACGGGACGAACCCGATGGCGCTACGTCCGGGGCCGCCGAACGCCTGCAGAAGCTGCTGCAGGATCTCGTTGGAACCGTTTGCCGCCCACAGGTTCTCGACATCGAGGGCGACACCGGTCTGCGCACTGAGGTACGCGGCGAGATCTGCCCGCAATGCCACCGCGTCACGATCCGGGTAGCGGTGCAGCTCCCCCGCAACTGCTCGGACCGATTCGGTCACATCGTCAACGAGAGCCTTCGTCGGGGGGTGCGGGTTCTCGTTGGTGTTCAGCCGCACCGGCACCTGCAACTGCGGCGCACCGTACGGCGACTTACCGCGCAGATCTTCGCGCAACGGAAGGTCGTCCAGGGAAACTGATCGACCGGGCGGCTGCGCTTTCACTTCTTCGCGCAAGCGGCTCATCACCTTTCGAACCTCCGCCGGACCGCTTCGCCGTGGGACGGCAGGTTCTCGGCCTCGGCGAGCGTGATGACGTGCCCGGACACGTCCTTGAGCGCGGCCTCGTCGTAGTCGACGACGTGGATGCCGCGCAGGAACGTCTGCACGGACAGTCCGCTGGAGTGCCTGGCGCAGCCGGCGGTGGGCAGCACGTGGTTCGATCCCGCGCAGTAGTCGCCGAGGCTCACCGGCGCGTAGGCACCGACGAATATTGCACCGGCCGAACGGATTCGGCCGGCGACGTTGCGGGCGTCGACGGTCTGGATCTCCAGGTGCTCGGCCGCGTAGGCGTTGACCGTACGTATGCCTGCCTCGAGGTCGTCGACCAAAACGGTCGCAGATTGCTTACCGCTCAGCGCCGCCGTCACCCGCTCGCGGTGGACCGTGGTCTCGAGCTGCTTCGCCAGTTCCTTGTCGGTGGCGTCGGCCAGCTCGGTGCTGGTGGTGACCAGCACGCTGGATGCCATCTCGTCGTGCTCGGCCTGGCTGATCAGGTCGGCGGCCACGTGCACGGGGTCAGCGGTGTGGTCGGCCAGGATCGCGATCTCGGTCGGGCCGGCCTCTGCGTCGATTCCGACCTGGGATCGGCAGATCCGTTTCGCCGCGGTGACCCAGATGTTGCCCGGCCCGGTGACCATATCGACCGGGGCCAGCTCGGTCCCGTCCGTGTCGGTGCCACCGAAGGCCAGCAGCGCGACGGCCTGCGCGCCGCCGACGGCCCACACCTCGTCGACACCCAGCAGCCGCGCGGCCGCCAGGATCGTGGGGTGCGGCAGGCCTTGGAAGGGACCCGACTGTGCCTGTGGCGGGCTGGTGATCACCAACGAATCGACACCCGCCATCTGGGCGGGCACGACGTTCATGACCACGCTGGACGGATAAACGGCGTTGCCGCCGGGGACGTAGAGGCCGACGCGCTCGACCGGCACCCACCGTTCGGTCACGGTGGCGCCGGGGGCGAGCGTCGTCGTGGTGTCGGTACGGCGCTGGTCGGCGTGCACAGCACGGGCGCGGTCGATCGCCACGTCGAGCGCGGCACGGACGTCGGAGGGCAGTTCGTCGAGCGCGCTCTGCAGATGAGCCTCGGGCACCCGAACCTGCGTGGGTCGCACGCCGTCGAACGATTCGCCGAATTCGAGGGCAGCCTCCGCGCCGCGATCGGCCACCGCTGTCACGATGGGCCGAACCTTCGGCAGCACCGCATCGACGTCCACGCCACCGCGCGGCAGGGCCGACCTCAGGCGAGCAGCCGATAGCTCGGTGCCCCGCAGATCGATGCGGGCGAGCAGGACTGACGAATCACTCACGTAGCCATTGTCCCAGAACAGGCCAAATCGTTATCGGCTGCGCCACGCAGCGTCGCCCCAGGAGTCACGACGGCGTGCTTACTTGCAGAGATCGGCGATCTCGGCGCTGGACGCGTCGGCTTCCTTCAGCCTCGCCGACTGGGCCGGATCGGAGTTCGGGATACCTGCGATCGAGTGCGCCCCGATATCCATCAATTGGTTGGCGAACGTGCGGATGGCGTCCGTCAGATCCTGCGATGTATCCGGCTGCAGACGAGCCAGCAGGTACTGACCACCTTCGACGAGCGACAGGCGCGCGTTGGCGGCGACGGCCATCGAGCCGGTGACGTCCTCGGGGCCGCCCGGGGGTTGCAGGTTGGTATTCGTCTGGACACCGGTCCGAACGACGTTGAACGCCTCGCAGATGGTGGCCTTGGGGTCGTCGGCGGCATCGCCGGTGAAGACGGAAACCGATTCTCCTGACTGAGCTGACTGGGACTTCGACTCCTTGATCAATACCCAGGCGGCCAGGCCCACCGCTGTGAGCGCGATGACGAGGGCCAAGACGGACACGATAGAACTCTTGGCAGACGCCGCTGTCTCAGGCATGCGGCCGACAGTAGCGCCAGCTTCGGGGTCTTCGATTCGATTCTCATCGTCACGTAGTGTCCAGATTCATGTCCGCCAAGGATCACCCCAACAACGCGCCGGGCGTCCCGATGGTCTATCCGCCCACGTTCGAGCGCCTGCAGATCAAATACATGAACCCGATGGTCAAGCGGATCGCGCGGTTCATGCCCGGCGTCGCGAAGATCCAGCATCGCGGCCGCAAGTCCGGCAAGAGCTACGAAACCGTCGTCACCCCCTTCCGTAAGGGCAACACCCTCGCGATCACGCTCGGCCACGGCAAGACCGACTGGGTCAAGAATGTGCTCGCCGCCAACGAGGCCGATGTGCTCTTCGGCTCGCGCACGATCCACATCGTCAATCCGCGGATTCTGCCCGCGGGTAGCGGAGGAGCCGAGGACCTACCGTTCATGGCACGCGCACAAGCGAAGAAAATGGCGATCCTCGTCGCCGACATCGCCTGAGCGCTAACGCATGAAAACCGTCTTGCCCGTCATCACGGGCCAGACGTCGGCCGCCGCATCCCACGGCGCCACGCGGTCTACCGCGGGAGTGACATCGCACCCCGCCTGTAGTAGTTCGATGACCTGGGGAATGGCGGCACGGGCGTTGACCCGGCCCGTGACGAACCTGATCCCGCGCGTGTACATCGACAGCAACGGCATCTCAACCGCGCCCTGGTAGTAGATGCCGGTGTCGGTACACACGCCATCGGGCCACGTCCCGCGTAGCGTCGCTGCCAGCACATCGGGGTCGGCAGAGGTGTGGACGGTGACCGGGTAGCTGCCCAGTGATTTGTCCGGTTTCGGTATGTCATGCACTGTGGCCCCCAGCTTTTCGGCTGCGGCCAGCCGGTGTGGATCGATGTCGACATAGTCGACGCGGTAGCCGAGCGCGACGCCGAGTCCCGCCGCGTACAGGCCGATGGATTGCCGTCCGGCGACGAGGACACGTCGATCCCCGTCATCGAGCGCGTCGAGTTCGGCCCGGTAGGGACCGACGCCGCGCCAGCCGTCGACGATGTTGTCCGAAAGCGACGCGATGCCGATGGGATCCACCCCGCGCGGTATGGGCACCAGCATTGCGTCGGCGTACGGCACGTGCACCAGATCGGCCATGAATCCACCGCCGTCGAACCCGGCGAGCGGCGCCATTCCGTACATGGCCATCAGCGGCACCGCGCCGCACGATCCCGTCACTCCCCTTCGGCATTCGCGGCATTGCCCGCAGCTGATCTGGAACGGAATCACAACCTGGTCGCCGGGCGCCACACCCTGTACGGCATCCCCCACGGCGACGACCTCACCGATACCCTCGTGCCCGATGGCATGTCCGGGCGGCATCGGAAGCCTGCCCTGCGCGACGGCCACGTCGAGGTCGCAACACGCCACCACCGACGGGCGAACTATGGCCTGCTCAGGAGCTTGGATCTCGGGCTCGGCGGTTTCGCGCCAGGCGTATGCGCCCATCTCCTCGAATACCAGCTGTTGCATCGGCGCCCCTTCTTTAGCGACTGTTCAAGTATTCTTGAGTGACCTTTCAAGTAAAGTCAAGGGATGCCCCGCCCCGATCGGAGCCGCACCGCACTCGTGGACGCCGCCGCCATGCTCTTTCGCAGGCAGGGCTATGCCGCAACCGGCGTGAATCAGATCTTGGAGACCGCTGACGTCAAGGCCGGATCGCTGTACCACCACTTTCCCGACGGCAAACAGCAGTTGGCCGCCGCCGTGGTGGACACCGCCGGAACCGACATCGAGACGCGACTGCGGCAGTTCCTCAGCAGCGGATTGCCGGTGTCCGACATCGTCGACGGCTGGATCGATCTGATGTCCTCGGGGCTGGCGATGGACCGGCGCGACGGCTGCCCCATCGAACCGATCGCGACCGAATCGGTGAACGCCAGCCCGCTCGTTCGTGAAGCATCGTCTCGGGCATTTCACGCGTGGCAGATGGCCATCGCGGACCGACTGCGCGATGACGGCTGGGCCGAGGCCGACGCCAATGAGACGGCGCTCGCCGTCATCGCGCTGCTCGAAGGGGCGCTCATCCTCTCGCGCATCGCGGGTGACAGTGCCGCACTCGACGCCGCGAAAGCGGGCGCGCGCACACTGCTCGCCAGATAGCTATTTGCACAACTGCTCGAGGCTGGTGTTCGCCTCGTCCGCATCCTTCAGTCGCTGCGCCTGCGCGGAATCGTCGTTCGTGACGCCGGCCGTCGCGTTCGCACCGATATCCATCAAGTTGTCGGCGAACTCGCGGACCTTGGCGGCCAGATTTTCCGGAGTCGCGGGGTCCAGCCGCGCGATCAGGTACTGGCCGCCGTCGTTCAGCGAGACCCGCGCGTTGGCTGCCACCGCCTGCGCGCCGGTGACGTCACCCGCCCCGCCCGCCGGCATCAGGTTGGTATTGAGCGAAACACCCCGCCGCACGACGTCGACCGCCGTACAGGCCCTGGCCTTGGCATCGGCGACCTGTGCCGCGTCATAGTCCCTGTTCGCGGGGTCCGACCGGTACAGCGACCAGGCGGCCACCCCGAGCGCGGCAACCGCCACGACCAGGCTGATGATGGTCAGCACCACGAGGCGGCGCGAGACGACGTTCACGATGCGCCATCGTAATGGCTTGTGCTGATTAGAGATCCAGCCCGATGTCCAGCACGGTCACCGAGTGAGTGAGCGCACCGACCGCCAGGTAGTCCACGCCGGTACCGGCGTACTCGGCTGCCGTATCGAGCGACAATCCGCCCGAGGACTCCAGCTCGGTTGCAGGCGAGCGCGCATCGCGGCGCTGCACCGCGATCTGTGTCTGCCAGACCGGGAAGTTGTCGAGCAGCACGAGTGCCTGATCCCCCAGGTTCTCGGCGAACACCTCGTCGAGTTGCTCCAGGGAGTCGACCTCCACCTCGCATGGCAGATCCGGTGCGGCCGCCCGTACGGCACGCAGCGCGGCCACCACCGAGCCTGCGGCCGCGACGTGGTTGTCCTTGATCAGCGCGGCGTCGCCCAGCCCCATCCGGTGGTTCACACCGCCGCCGACTCGGACCGCGTACTTCTGCAGAGCCCGCAGTCCGGGCAACGTTTTGCGGGTGTCCCGGATCTTGGCTCCGGTACCCGCGACGGCGGCCACCCACTGTGCGGTCGTGGTGGCGATACCCGACAGGTGACACACCAGGTTCAGCGTGGTCCGCTCGGCGGTCAGCAAGCCCTGCGTCGGCGCTTCGACGGCCAGCACCACCCCGCCCGCGTCGAGCCGCTCACCGTCGTCGACACGATGCTTGACGACGTACCCGCCTGCACCGATCACCTCGTCGAGTACCAGCAGCGCGATGTCCACACCGGCGATGACGCCGGGTTGCCTGGCGACCATAGACGCGGTCGTCGTGGCATCCGCGCCGACTGTCGCCAGCGTGGTGACATCCGGGCCGTACCGCAGGTCCTCCTCCAGTCCGCGGGCGATCACCTTGCGAGCCTCGGTCAGTTCATCGGCAGTCAGTTCCATCAGGCGCACACCACCGCGGGCACCAGACTGCGGGCCATCGTCGGGTCGGCATCCGGATAGTCGGCGCGGTGGTGACAACCCCGCGATTCGGTGCGCTCCAACGCGGCCGTCATCACCGCACCCGCCGTGCATGTCAGCGCAACATCTTCGAAATCCCTGCGCGAGTTGAGCTTCCGCGGAGTCGCGGTCTCCAAGGCATGTCCCAGCGAACGCAGGCCGGCATCGTCTCGGACCACCGCCGCATACCGCGTCATCGCCCGCTGCAGATCGCCCCTCGGCAGTGCGCGTCGAGTCGTGGACTCCGGCGCTGCCGCGGTAGTGGTCCCGGCATCCGAAGCGTGTGCGGCTGCGGCCATTCCGGCCCGGCCACCGACGACGAGGCCTTCGAGCAGGCTGTTGGAGGCCAGCCGGTTCGCGCCGTGCATCCCGGTCCGGGCCACCTCCCCCGCCGCGAAAAGACCCGCCAGTTCGGTGCGCCCATGCACATCGGTCACCACTCCGCCGCAGCTGTAGTGCGCACCCGGGACCACGGGGATGGCTTGACGCGTCGGATCGATACCAGCATCCCGGCATGCCGCCGTGACCGTGGGAAAGCGTTTCTTGAAGCTCTTGATGCCGCGCGCGTCGAGGTAGACACAGGGGTCACCGGTCTCGGTCATCCGGGCGTTGATCGCAGCGGCGACGATGTCGCGCGGCGCAAGGTCGCCCATCGGGTGCACTCCTTCGGTCACCGAGCGACCTCTTGAGTCGACAAGGACCGCCCCTTCACCACGAACCGCCTCGGTGATCAGCGGCCGTCTCCCGCCGGCATGCCCGTCGAACAGCATGGTCGGGTGGAACTGGATGAACTCGAGATCGGATACCGGCAGCCCGGCCCACATCGCCAGCGCCACGCCGTCACCGGTGGAACCGTCGGGATTCGTGGTCGCCGAGTAGAGGTGCCCCAATCCGCCGGTCGCCAAGATCACCGATCGGGTGTGAATGATTCCTGGGCCATCGTCGTTGAGCGTCAGGACACCGGTGACCGCGCCGTCTTCGTGCAGAATCTCCAGCGCGACGTGGCTGCGTCGGATGTCCAACCGAGCGGCGGCGACGTCGAGGGCACGCTGCACTTCCGCACCGGTTGCGTCGCCTCCGGCGTGGATGATCCGCCTGCGCGAATGACCACCCTCACGCGTCAGGGACCACTGTCCGGGTGCCGCTTCGTCGAAGCGCGCACCGTCTTCGACGAGATCACGCACCGCGCGGTAGCCATCGGCGACGATGGAACGCACCGCTTCCGGGTCACACAAACCGGCCCCCGCCGCCAACGTGTCGGCTACATGCGCGTCGACCGAATCGCCTTCTTCCCGAAGGACTTCCGGCAACACGACCGCGATGCCACCCTGCGCGTAGAACGTGGCGGTGTCGCCGGCCTTGCTTAGTACCATCACCTTCTGGCCCCGACGGTGCGCGGCGAGCGCGGCGCACAGACCCGCCACACCGGTGCCGATGACGACGACATCGGCACGCTGCTGCCAGTAGCCAGCTAGACGGCCTGAGCCGCCGCAGGCGGCCCGGCGCGTCACTCGCCGCCGCCGGGTTGTCCGATCTCGATCATCCGCAGCACGCTGGCACGGGCCAGACGGGCGGTCTCGGGATCGACGTCGACTTCGTCCTTGCCTTCCACGAGGCAGCGTAATAACGCCGCCGGGGTGATCATCTTCATGAACTTGCACGACGCCCGGTCGTTGACCGCTTGGAAATCGACTTCCGGTGCGGCGCGGCGCAACTGGTGCAGCATCCCGACCTCGGTCGCGACCAGCACCTGGCGCGCCCGGGTCTCGCGGGCCGCGTCCAGCATTCCGCCGGTGGACAAGATCTTGACCCTGTCCTCGGGGAACGCACCTTCGCCTGCCAAATACAGAGCCGAAGTGGCGCAACCACATTCCGGATGCACGTAGAGTTCGGCATCCGGGTGGGTGCGGGCCTGATCGGCGAGTTCGTCGCCGTTGATCCCTGCGTGCACATGGCATTCGCCGGCCCAGACGTGAAGGTTCTTGCGACCGGTCACCCGGCGCACATGGGCGCCGAGGAACTGGTCCGGGCAGAACAGCACCTCCCGGTCCTCCGGGATCGACGCGACGACCTCGACCGCGTTCGACGAGGTGCAGCAGATGTCGGTCTCGGCTTTCACCGCGGCGGTGGTGTTGACGTATGACACGACCACTGCGCCCGGGTGTTCGGCTTTCCACTCGCGGAGTTCGTCGGCGGTGATCGAGTCGGCCAGTGAGCAGCCCGCCCGCTGATCAGGTATCAGCACGGTCTTGTCCGGAGACAGGATCTTCGCGGTCTCGGCCATGAAGTGCACACCGCAGAACACGATGGTGTCCTCGGGAACTTCGGCGGCGATGCGGGACAACGCCAGCGAGTCACCGACGTGGTCCGCGACGTCTTGGATGGCGGGCAGCTGGTAGTTGTGCGCCAGCAGCGTCGCACCGCGCAGATCGGCCAGGCGGCGCACCTCGGCGGCCCACTCCTGATCGCCGTCAACGCCCGAATATCCGTTCGGACCAGCAACGATGTGGTCCGCCAGATCGTTAGCGGGCATGCGATCCAGAACCGTCATAGCCGCCTCCTTAGGCTTCTCGAGGTTTTCGACTTACAATCGAAAACATGCCCCATAGTAGCACCGAGCATGAGGTGTTGGCCGCCGTGTTCCAGGTTCGAGCTGTCGACTCCCCGAAACCCGCACTTCACGTGCTGTTGTGGCAGCGTGCACTCGAACCGGAAGCGGGAAAATGGGCCCTGCCGGGCGGCAGCTTGCGTAGCGACGAGGACCTGACCAGCTCCGTTCGGCGCCAACTGGCCGAAAAGGTCGACTTGCGTGAGGTTGCCCACCTTGAACAGCTTGCGGTTTTCTCCGATCCGAGCCGCGTGCCGGGCACCCGCACCATCGCGTCGACGTTCCTCGGGTTGGTGCCCTCCCCCGCTACCCCGGAGCTGCCGCCGGACACCCGATGGCATCCGGTCGACCATCTGCCGCCGATGGCGTTCGACCACGGCCCGATGGTCGAGCACGCCGTCGTCCGCCTCGTCGCCAAGCTGTCGTATACGAACATCGGGTTCGCCTTGGCGCCAACTGAATTCGCCGTGTCGACACTGCGCGACATCTACAGCGCTGCGCTGGGCCACCCAGTCGACGCGACCAACTTGCAACGCGTGCTGGAACGACGCAACGTCATCACCCGCACCGGTACGACCGCTCGATCGGGCCGCAGCGGCGGTCGTCCTGCCGCCTTGTATCGGTTCACCGATTCCCGCTACCGGGTGACCGACGAATTCGCCGCATTACGCCCCCCAGGGTGAGTCGGCTGGCTTCTTAACGCTCTCTTAAGCAACAATGGCCAGATGGATCTGGGCAGCGTCGCGCCAGCAGCTGGTGCAGAGTGGATCGGGCACGTCCCCCACGAGGAGCTGGTAGGCGGTGCTCGGCCGCAGCTGCCGTCCGATGACCCTTTCTACGAACCGCCCCCGGGCTTCCAGCACGCCACTCCGGGCACCGTCCTGCGCAGCAGGGACGTCGAGCTGGCGTTCATGGGCCTGATCCCACAGCGCACCCGGGCCACCCAGCTGCTGTATCGCACCACCGACATGCACGGCAACGCCGACGCGGCCGCGACCACCGTCATCGTGCCCGCAGAGCGCGCGCCGGCCGCCGTCACGCCGGTGATCTCCTACCAATGCGCCATCGACGCCGTGACCTCACGCTGCTTCCCCTCGTACGCGCTGCGGCGCTACGCGCATGCAACGGGGTCCGTCGCACAATTCGAGTTCCTCCTGGTCGCCGCCTGCCTCGCTGAGGGCTGGGCGGTGTCGGTGCCGGACCATGAGGGCCGCCTGGGCATGTGGGGCGCCCCGTACGAACCCGGCTATCACGTGCTCGACGGCTTGCGCGCCGCCGTCAGCTCCAAGCGCCTGGGGCTGTCAGCCGATGCGCCGATCGGCCTATGGGGCTACTCCGGCGGCGGCCTGGCCACCGCATGGGCCGCCGAGATGAGCGGGACCTATGCGCCAGACCTGAACGTCGTCGGTGCGGTACTCGGGTCACCGGTCGGCGATCTCGGCCATACCTTCCGCCGACTCAACGGCACGTTCGCGTCCGGGCTCCCCGCACTTGTCGTCGCCGCGCTGTCGCACATCTATCCCGATCTGGACCGGCTCATCCAGGAGCATGTCACCGAAGAGGGCAAGGTGCTCCTCCAGCGACTGCACACGATGACGACCGCCGAGGCGATGGTCCGGATGGCCAAGAAGGACATGGGCGATCTGCTCGACTGGCCCCTGGAGCAGATTCTCGACAGCCCTGCGGTCCAGCACGTCTTCGCCGACATCAAGCTCGGCGTCGCCGCACCGGCTCCGCCGGTATTGATCGTGCAGGCGGTCCACGACCAGTTGATCTCGGTCGAGAACATCGACGAGCTCGCGGAGATGTACAGATCGGGTGGTGCGTCGGTGACCTACCACCGGGACATGTTCAGTGAGCACATGTTGCTGCACCCTATGTCCGCACCGATGGCGCTGCGCTGGCTCATCGATCGGTTCGCCGGAAAGCCGGTGTCCGAGCACATGGTTCGGACGAAGTGGCCGACGCTGCTGAATCCGATGACCTACGTCGGCATGGCGCGACTGGCGAAAATCGTGGCCAAGGTGGTCACGGGTCGGACGGTGGAACGGTCCCCGCTTTAGCGATCGCATCGTCGACCTCGGACTCGACGGGCGGCCAGGCGCCGAGATCGTCGCGCGGGATCGACACCGCGATGAGCGCGTAGACCAGCGCCGCTATCGCCGCGGGGAACAGGATGGTCAGGGCGATCAGCAAAGGTGAGTGCCCGAAGAACACCGGGGGCGCCTCGATCACGTAGTGCACGCGATGCTCGGGTGAAATCGGCGCGCCGGCAACATCGATGGTCCCGTACCGCCAATGCACCAGTGCCGCACCGACTCCCGATGCCACTCCGGCAGCGGCCGCGGATCCGAGACCGAGTGCCGCGACCATCAACGGGCCGCGGTGTGCACGCCATTGCCACACCAGGACGGCCGCCACGACCGCCATCACACACAGCATGCCGACCACCAGGAAGGCAGCGACGAAGAAGTGGTCGGCCTCGTTACCGAGGTGCGCCCTGACCCGGTCGCCGCTCTTCGTCAACGCCACCACGCCGTGAATGGGCGGGGCCAACCACGCCCACAGCGCGCCGATCAGCGCGCCGGTCAGCGCCAAGCCGGCGGCGACGGTGATCGCTGCGCGATTACGCGAAATACGGGGCGGGGCAAGCTTATTCATCGCTGCTCCAGATCCTTCGAGTCGGTGACGCCGTGCCGAGAGCATTTCGCCGACCAGCCGTCAGGACGCACCTGCACGATCATCCGGCGACCGCACTGCGCGCAAAACCGGGGCGGCTCGAGGCCGAGTTGAGCCGCCGCCGGCAGCGGCGTGCCGTCGGGCTCACCCGTATAGACGTTGAACGCCATGACTCAATGGTCTACAGGGTGGCGTTGAGGGCCTTGATGGGCATCTGCAGATCGTCGAGCAACTGCAGGTCTGATTCGGCCGGTCGGCCCAGCGTCGTGAGGTAGTTGCCGACGATGACGGCATTGATGCCGCCGAGGATGCCCTGCTTTGCGCCGAGGTCGCCCAGCGTGATTTCTCGGCCCCCGGCGAATCGGAGCATCGTGCGCGGCAGCGCGAGCCGGAAGGCCGCGACGGCCTTGAGGGCCTCCGATGCCGGTAACACGTCGAGGTCACCGAACGGCGTACCCGGCCTCGGATTGAGGAAGTTCAGCGGCACCTCGTGCGGATCGAGTTCGGCGAGGTTGGCGGCGAACTCCGCACGCTGTTCCAGCGTTTCGCCCATGCCGAGGATGCCGCCGCAGCAGACCTCCATGCCGGCCTCGCGGACCATCTGCAGGGTGTCCCAGCGCTCTTCCCAGCTGTGGGTAGTCACGACGTTGGTGAAGAACGACCGCGCGGTCTCCAGATTGTGGTTGTAGCGGTGCACGCCCATCTCGGAAAGGCGCTCGACCTGCTCCTGCGTGAGCATGCCCAGCGAGCAGGCAATCTGGATGTCGACCTCGTTGCGAATCGCCTCGATACCTGCGGCAACCTGGGCCAGCAGCCGCTCGTCGGGGCCGCGCACGGCGGCGACGATGCAGAATTCGGTGGCCCCGGTCTTCGCGGTCTGCTTGGCGGCCTCCACCAGGCTGGGGATGTCCAGCCAGGCACTGCGCACCGGTGATGCGAAAAGACCCGACTGCGAACAGAAGTGGCAGTCCTCGGGGCAGCCGCCGGTCTTGAGGCTGATGATGCCCTCGACCTCGACGTCGGGTCCGCACCACTTCATCCGGACCTCGTGCGCGAGCTCGAGCAATTCGTCGAGGTTCTCATCGGGCAGGCGCAGCACCTGCAGCGTCTGATCCTGGTCGAGGCCTTCGCCGCGCTCCAGTACCTGGTCGCGTGCCTTCGCCAGAATGTCGCTCACCCGTTAGGTCCTCTCGATCGAACTTGAACACACCGGCGGGCCGGTAATTGAACGCACCGGCGGGCCGGTAATTGAACACACCGGCGAGCCGGTAATTGAACAGCGTTCAGGTTAGGCTACCGGTGTGCAGCTCCACAAACGCGACGTGGTCGAGGCGGCGGCGAAACTGCTGGACGACTACGGCATCGCCGACCTCACGATGCGACGGCTCGCACGTGAGCTCGGCGTGTCCCCCGGCGCCCTGTACTGGCATTTCGCTAACAAGCAGGAGCTCCTCGGCGCCATTGCCGACCGCATTCTGGACGGTGTACCGACCGCGCGCGGCGCCGTCGAGGTCTGCAACCGGCTTCGCGACGCGCTGCTGTCGCACACCGATGGCGCCGAGCTGGTGTCGGCCAGCTTCGCGGCCGGTCAGTCGTCGGCGATGAAGCAGATTCTGGCGGTCCTGGCCCAGGCGGTGTCGGAGGCGGGAGTGGACTCCGCACACGCCGAGCTGGCCGCCCGCACGGTCGTCTATTACGTGCTCGGCTTCACGGTGGACGAGCAGTCCCGGTTGCAATGGGACGCCGCGGGAGCCGAGCTGCCCGCGTGGCAGTCGGTGTTGGCCGACGACGCCAGCGCACGGTTCGCATTCGGACTGCGTCTGTTCGTCGACGGCATCAAGGTCTCGCAGGCCGTCTACGAGTAGACGTGATTACCGTCGACGACGTGCGCCGCATCGCCTCGACCCTGCCGAGGTCTTACGAGGCCGTTGTCCGCGATGAGATCCGCTTCCGCGCAGGACGGCTCGTGTACGCCGCGTTCTCACGCGACGAGACGGTGATGGGCGTCGCGTTTCCCAAGGCGGAGCGCGCGGCGATGGTCGCCGCCGAACCCGACAAGTTCATGCTGCCGCGCAAATCGGAGATGCGATACAACTGGATTCTGGTACGGCTCGACGCGATCGAACTCGACGAGTTGCGCGAGCTCGTGATCGACGGCTGGCGAATGTGCGTGCCGAAAAGCGTTGGGGCAGAAGTCTCTTAGATTGGATACTCGCGTTTGGCGTTGCCGTCCCAATGCCTGATGCGGACAATTGTCGCGGGCAGGTCGCGTCCTAAACCCGTCACCGTCAGCGCCGCTTGCAGCTTCTCGGCCGGCACCCGGCGCGCCAACGTCACATGCGGCGTCCACTGGCCGGGGTCAGAGTGCGGAAGCGGACCATTCGGCATGTGCGGCAGACAGGCATCGAGCACATCGGCGTGCAGGGCCAGCAGCTCAGCTGACGGAACGATCAGTCGCACCAGTGTGAAATCCCGTCGACCGAACAGCATGGGCGCGCCGACGGTGCATCGAAGCGGCAGCCGCCGCAACAGCGGCCGCAACGCGTCATGCACCGATTCGTCCATGCTTTCGGCTACTACCAGGGTGACGTGCGGCCTGTTGCTGGGCGCGGTGTGCGCGGCCTGACTGCGCACGCCCGCCTCGGTGAGGTCGTCCCAGCCACTCCGGATCGCCGCCTCGGTGTCCGGGTCGAACAGCATCTCGACGGAATGCACCATCCCTAAAGACTCGCAATCCAGTCGGGATCGAACGCCGACGAGCACACCGCCTCGAACTCGGTGGGACTTGCGCCACCGAGGCCCGCAGGCAGTGCCGCACGCAGCGGCGCCAGCCTGCTCAACGCCTCGCGATTGCCCTCCTCGGCCGGACCCGGTTCAGACGGCCAGGTGCCGATCACCAGTCCGGCGCACGGAATCCCTTGGGAAGCAAGCGCTTCCAACGTCAGCGCGGTGTGGTTCAACGTGCCAAGACCCGCAGCGACCACGATCAGCACCTGTGCGGCCAAGTCCATCGCGACGTCGCGCAGCGTCACACCGTCCTCGCCGAGTTCGACGAGCAGACCGCCGGCGCCCTCCACCAGCACCAGCTTTGCTGGCCCATCGCCGGCCTCGCGCACCGACCCGACCAGTTCGCAGCGCGTCGGCAACCGCAGGCCCGCTCGCTGCGCGGCCGCGACCGGGGCGAGCGGCTCCGGGTATCGCCAGGTACCGCGCAAGTCACTCGCGCCGGAAAGCCGCGCGATGTCGGCGAGGTCGTCGTCAGCCGGGCTGCCGGTCTGCACGGGTTTGCACACCGCGACATCGATGCCCGCCAGCCGCGCGCAACACGCCACGGCGGCCGTTGCGATCGTCTTGCCGACGCCGGTATCGGTCCCGGTGACGACGAGCGTGCTCACGGGCGCGTAGAGAGAACGTCGGTGAGAACCTCACGCGCCAGAGCCATCTCGTCAGCGGAGAGCGACGCGCGGGCCGTCAGCCGCAGCCGCGAGGTGCCCGGTGCGACGGTGGGGGGCCGGAAGCAGCCCACCCGGACACCGCGGTCCAGACACGCGACGGCGGCGGCCAGCGCCACCTCGGGCTCACCGAGGATCACCGACACCACCGCTGAATCAGGCCGTTCGGCGACACCGCTCACCGCGGCGAGTGCCGCCGCGTGATCCAGGACCGCCTGCGCGCGCCAGGGCTCTGCGATCAGGACGTCCAGCGCCGCCCACGCCGCTCCCACCGCCGCGGGGGCCAAACCGGTGTCGAAAATGAACGGCCGCGCGGCATCGATCAGGTGGTCGCGCACCGCGGCGGGTCCCAGCACCACACCGCCCTGACTTCCCAGCGCCTTGGACATCGTCGTGGTCATCACCACGTCCGGCGCGCCGGCCAAACCGATCTCGTGCACCAGACCGCGACCCCCGGTCCCCCGCACCCCCAGCGCGTGGGCCTCGTCGACGAGCAGCAGTGCGCCGTGCCGGCGGCACACGTCGTGCAGCGCCCGCAACGGGGCGACCACCCCGTCCGCGGAGAACACCGCATCGGTCACCACGACCGCGCGCTCCTCGTCGCGGCCGGCCAGTGCCGCCTCGACGGCCGCGACGTCACGATGCGGGGTCACCACGACCCGGGCGCGCGACAGCCGGCACGCGTCGACCAGGGACGCATGCGTCAGGGCGTCCGAGACCAGGAGCGACCCGGCGCCGGACAGTGACACCACAGCGCCCAGATTCGCGGTGTAGCCCGACGAGAACACCAGCGCCGATTCGGCTCCGGTGAAGTCGGCGAGTGCGTGCTCGAAGCCTTCGTGGATCTCGGTGTTGCCGGTGACGAGGCGTGATCCCGTTGACCCGGCACCCCACGTGCGCAGCGCGGCTACCCCGCCTTCGATGACATCGGGATGTTGCGACAGGCCAAGGTAGTCGTTGGAGGCCAGGTCCAGTTCGGCGCCAACGGGTGGGCGGGTGCGCAGGGACCGCCGGAGGCCGGCGGCGCGACGCTGCTGCTCGACCTCGTCGAGCCACGCCAGCGGCGATAGACCGGTGCGGGTCACGGCACGCTCCTACGACTTGAACACGCCGGCGGACCGGCAATTGAACACCGTTCAGGTTAGTGCACGGGCGACGCCAACCATCGCCGAGGTGATCTGTGCAATCTCCTCGGGCGTACAGATGTAGGGCGGCATCACGTAGACGAGGTTGCGGAACGGCCGCAGCCACACCCCGTGGTCCAGCGCAGCCGGTGTCGCGATCCGCAGGTCGACGGCTTGTTCCATCTCGATGACGCCGATGGCGCCCAGCACCCGCACGTCGGCCACTCCCGGCATCGACTCGGCGGGCGACAGGCCGTCGCGCAGGCCGGATTCGATAGCGCGCACCGACGCACGCCAGTCCCCGGCGAGCAACAGCTCGACCGAGGCCACCGACACCGCGCACGCCAGCGCGTTGGCCATGAACGTCGGGCCGTGCATCAACGCGCCTGCGGCACTGGCGCTGATGGTGTGCGCGATGTCATTCGTGCACAGCGTCGCGGCCAGCGTCAGATAGCCGCCCGTGAGCGCTTTACCCACGCACATGATGTCGGGGCTCACCGCGGCGTGGTCGGCGGCGAAAAGCTCACCGGTGCGCCCGAACCCGGTGGCGATCTCGTCGAAGATCAGCAGCACCCCATGGCGGGTGCAGATCTCGCGCAGGTCGGCCAGATAGCGCGGATCGTGAAACCGCATTCCGCCGGCGCCCTGTACCACCGGTTCCACGATCACCGCGGCGAGCTCGTGCGCGTGCTCGGCCAGTAGCTTTTCGAAGTCCGCGATGTAGGCGGCGTCGTACCCGGCGGGTACCGGCGGCGCGAACACCTGTGGGGCGAGCACGTCACTCCATAGGGTGTGCATGCCGCCATCGGGATCGCACACGCTCATCGGGGTGAACGTGTCGCCGTGATAGCCGCCGCGCCACGTCATCAGCCGGTGTTTGTCCCAGCGTCCGGTGCTGCGCCAGTACTGCAGCGCCATTTTGACGGCGACCTCCACCGAGACGGACCCGGAGTCGCTTAAGAACACGGCGTCCAGCCCGTCGGGTGTGAGCTGCACCAGCAGCTGCGCGAGCCGTGCCGCGGGTTCGTGGGTCAGACCGCCGAACATGACGTGATTCATGGTCGCCAGCTGGCTGGTGATCGCCGCGTCCAGCGACGGATGCCCGTGACCGTGGATCGCGGTCCACCAGGACGCCATCGCGTCGAGGACCCGCACCTCCTGCCCGTCGCGGTGCAGGGTCAGCCAGGCCCCGCGGGCACCCACCGCCACCAGCGGGGCCAGTGCCTCTGCGCCGATCGTGCTGTACGGATGCCAGACGTGGGCGGCGTCGATGGCGCTGATCTCGGCGGGCGTCAGTGCTGCCACCTTCGGTAGATTATCCGTCGACCATGATGACCCTCGCCCCTGCCCGGCCGGCGCCCGTCGCCGACCCGGGACCACCGTCACGCGAAGCCACCGCGACGAGGCCCGCGCGCGCACCGGAAAGCTACCGGCACGACCTCGACGGACTGCGCGGCGTCGCGATCCTGCTCGTCGCGGTGTTCCACGTGTGGTTCGGCCGCGTCTCCGGTGGTGTCGACGTCTTCCTCGCGCTGTCGGGCTTCTTCTTCGGTGGACGGCTGCTGCGCACCGCCATGACGCCCGGCGCATCGCTGTGGCCGATGCCCGAAGTCACCCGACTGGTTCGCAGGCTGCTGCCCGCACTCGTGGTCGTGCTTGCTGCCGCCGCGGTGCTCACAATCCTCATCCAGCCCGAAACCCGTTGGGAGACATTCGCAGACCAGAGTCTGGCAAGCCTGGGTTACTACCAGAATTGGGAATTGGCCAACACCGCATCGGATTACCTCCGTGCCGGCGAAGCCGTCAGTCCGTTGCAGCACATCTGGTCGATGTCGGTGCAAGGCCAGTTCTACATTGCCTTCCTCGCCCTGATCTTCGGCTGCGCCTTACTGTTTCGCCGCATCTTCGGCCGCCATATGCGGATCGCATTCATCGTGTTGCTCAGCGCGTTGACAATCGCGTCGTTCGTGTACGCGATCTTCGCCCACAACGCCGATCAGGCCACCGCGTACTACAACAGCTTCGCCCGTGCGTGGGAACTGCTGCTCGGCGCATTGGTCGGTGCACTGGTGACGAACCTCCGCTGGCCGATGTGGCTGCGCACGACGGCTGCGGTGATCGCGCTGGCCGCGATCCTCGCGTGCGGCGCCCTGATCGACGGTGTGCACGAGTTCCCCGGTCCGTGGGCGCTGGTGCCGGTCGGCGCGACCATGCTGTTCATCCTGTCCGCGGCGAACCGGGTGGCCGACCCGCACACCGACGGTCGCATGCCCGCCCCCAACCGCCTGCTGGCCACCGCGCCGTTCGTCGCGCTGGGTGCGATGGCGTACTCGCTCTACCTGTGGCACTGGCCGCTGCTGATCTTCTACCTGTCCTACCTCGGACATACGCGCGTCAACTTCGTCGAGGGCGCGGTCATCCTGGTGGTGTCCGGTGTGCTGGCGTGGCTGACGACGAAGTACATCGAGAACCCGCTGCGCTATCGCGCGCCGGCCGTGTCAGCTCCAACGGTCCCGCTGCGCGCCCGCCTGCGCAGGCCGACGATGGCGCTCGGCTCGGTGGTCGTCCTGTTGGCGGTGGCGTTGACCGCGACGTCGTTCACCTGGCGCGAGCACGTCACCATCGAACGCTCGACAGGCAAAGAGCTGACCGGACTTTCGTCGCGCGACTATCCCGGTGCCCGCGCACTCATCAACAAGGCCAAGGTGCCGAAGCTGCCGATGCGCCCGACGGTGCTCGAGGCCAGAAACGACCTCCCCCGCACCACCGAGGACGGCTGCATCAGCGACTTTGACAACGTCGGTGTCATCACCTGCAACTACGGCGATGATTCCGCGACCCGCACGATCGCACTTGCGGGCGGTTCCCACGCCGAACACTGGATCACCGCCCTGGACCTGCTCGGTCGGATGCACAACTTCAAGGTCGTCACCTACCTGAAGATGGGCTGCCCGCTGACCACGGAGGAGGTCCCGCTGGTCATGGGAGACAACCGTCCGTACCCCAAGTGTCACGAATGGAACGAGCGGGTGATGGACAAGATCATCGCCGACCGCCCGGACTACGTGTTCACCACCGCGACGCGACCGTGGAACATCAAGCCGGGTGACGTGATGCCTGCCACATACCTCGGAATCTGGCAGACGCTGTCCGACAACAACATTCCGATTCTGGGGATGCGCGACACCCCCTGGCTGGTACGCAACGGCCAGCCGTACTTCCCCGCCGACTGCCTGGCCGACGGCGGCAACGCCATCTCCTGCGGCGTCAAGCGGTCCGACGTCCTGTCGCCCTACAACCCCACCCTCGACTTCGTCGCGCGGTTCCCATTGCTCAAGCCGCTGGACATGAGCGACGCGGTGTGCCGTAAGGACATCTGTCGCGCAGTCGAGGGAAATGTGTTGCTGTATCACGATGCCCACCACATCTCGACGACCTACATGCGCACGATGACCACCGAACTCGGACGCCAGATCGCGGCCGCCACCGGTTGGTGGGTCGACTGATGACATCCGGCGCTCCGGCCTCGGTACCAACCGTCTGGCCGGGTACCACGTACCCCCTCGGCGCCACCTACGACGGTGCGGGGACGAACTTCTCGCTGTTCTCGGAGATCGCCGACCGGGTCGAGTTGTGCCTGATCGGCAAGGACGGCAGTGAGGAGCGCATCAACCTCGACGAAGTCGATGGCTACGTATGGCACTGCTACCTGCCCACCGTGACGCCCGGGCAGCGTTACGGGTTCCGGGTGTACGGACCATGGGAGCCGTCCGCGGGACATCGCTGTGACCCGAGCAAGCTGCTACTCGATCCGTACGGAAAGTCGTTCTACGGTGACTTCGATTTCAGCCAGGCGCTGTTCTCCTATGACTTGACCGCCGACGACCCCGCGAGCGGCGGGACGCCGCCGATGGTCGACTCGCTGGGACACACCATGACCAGTGTCGTGATCAACCCCTACTTCGACTGGGCATCCGACCGCGCGCCGCGAACGCCGTACCACCAGACGGTCATCTACGAGGCGCACGTCAAGGGCATGACGCAAACCCATCCGGGCATCCCCGAGGAGATGCGCGGGACGTACGCGGGACTCGCGCATCCGGTGATCATCGACCACCTCAAGTCGCTCAACGTCACGGCGATCGAACTCATGCCGGTACACCAGTTCATGCACGACCATCGTCTGCTCGACCTCGGATTACGAAATTACTGGGGCTACAACACATTCGGCTTCCTCGCGCCGCACTACCAGTACGCGGCGAACAAGCACGCCGGTGCAGCCGTCGCGGAGTTCAAGGCGATGGTGCGGACCTTCCACGAGGCCGGCATCGAGGTCATCCTCGACGTCGTCTACAACCACACCGCCGAAGGCAACCACCTCGGGCCAACGATCAACTTCCGAGGCATCGACAACGCCGCGTACTACCGGCTGATGGACGACGACAAGCGGCTGTACCGCGACTTCACGGGCACCGGTAACAGCCTCAACCCGCGGCATCCGCACACCCTGCAGTTGATCATGGACTCACTGCGGTACTGGGTGCTGGAGATGCACGTCGACGGATTCCGGTTCGACCTGGCATCCGCGCTGGCCCGGGAGTTTTTCGAAGTCGACAGGCTGAGCGCGTTCTTCGACATCATCCAGCAGGACCCGGTGATCAGTCAGGTCAAGCTGATCGCCGAACCGTGGGATGTCGGCGAGGGCGGCTATCAAGTCGGCAATTTTCCTGGTTTGTGGACCGAGTGGAATGGGAAGTATCGCGACACTGTGCGCGATTACTGGCGGGGCGAGCCCGCAACCCTCGGCGAATTCGCTTCGCGGCTGACCGGGTCGTCGGACCTCTATGAGGCGACCGGTCGGCGTCCCGGCGCGAGCATCAACTTCGTCACCTGCCACGACGGTTTCCCGCTCGCGGACCTGGTGTCCTATAACGAGAAACACAACGAGGCCAACGGCGAGGACAACCGCGACGGCGAAAGCCACAACAGGTCGTGGAACTGCGGTGTCGAGGGCCCCACCGACGATCCCGAGATCCTCGCGCTGCGGGGTAAGCAGATGCGCAACATCATGGGCACGTTGATGCTGTCGCAGGGCACCCCGATGATCTCCCACGGCGACGAGATCGGACGTACACAGCGAGGCAACAACAACGCCTACTGTCAGGACTCGGAGATCTCGTGGATGGACTGGTCGCACTGCGACAAGAACGCCGACCTGCTCACCTTCACCCGCAAGGTGAGCAAGCTGCGCAAGCGGCACCCGGTGTTTCGGCGGCGACGCTTCTTCGAGGGCACGCCGATCCGCAGTGGCGACCAGGTTCGCGACATCGCGTGGCTGACTCCGGCGGGCAGCGAGATGACACCTGAAGACTGGGGTTCGGGCCTGGACAAGTGCGTGGCCGTGTTCCTCAACGGTGAAGCGATCACGGCGCCCAACGAACGCGGCGAACGCGTGGTCGACGACTCGTTCCTGCTCTGCTTCAACGCACACAGCAAGCCGGTGGAGTTCGTCGCGCCCGATCTCGGCTATGCCGCCGAGTGGACCGCGGACATCGACACCGCCGACCCCAAGGGCGACACCGACCTCGTCGTTGCCGCCGGCGAGCGACTGACGCTCGCGTCGCGGTCGCTGCTGGTGCTGCGTAAGACCGCGTAGCTCATGCATCCACTCTCTACGTACCGACTCCAAATGCGCGGCGACTGCTTCACATTCGCTGATGCGGAGAACCAACTCGACTATCTCGATGCGCTCGGCGTTTCTCACCTCTATCTGTCCCCGATCCTCACCGCCGCCGAAGGTTCGACCCACGGCTACGACGTCACCGACCCCCTGACGGTCTCGGCCGCGCTCGGTGGTGCTGACGGTTTGGCCCGATTGTCGGCGGCAGCACGGTCGCGCGGCATCGGGCTCATCATCGACATCGTCCCCAACCACGTCGGCGTGGACGATCCGCAGCAGAACCAGTGGTGGCTGGATGTGCTGACGCACGGCCGTGATTCGCCGTACTCCTCCTACTTCGACATCGACTGGGACCTGGATCCCGATGGCCGTATCGTGCTGCCGGTGCTCGGCGAGGACGGCGATGACCCGCCGCCGGGCTATCCCGCCGACAACACGCACTACCGAGCGATCGGCTGGCGCAACGGCATCTGCGGGTATCGGCGCTTTTTCTCCATCACGTCGCTGGCCGGCCTGCGTCAGGAGGACCGCGCCGTCTTCGACGCGACGCACGCCGAGGTCAAACGCTGGTTCGACGAGGGGCTTGTCGACGGTATCCGGATCGACCACCCCGACGGATTATCCGATCCCGCAGGTTATCTCGAATGGCTGCGCGAACTCGTCGGACCGCAGGCATGGATCGTCGTCGAGAAGATCCTCGCCGTCGACGAACCGCTGGAGCCCACGTTGCCTGTCGACGGCACCACGGGGTACGACGCGTTACGCGAAATCGGCGGCATATTCGTCGACCCCTCCGGAGCGGGCGCGCTGACCGGTCTCTTCGACTCCGCGGGTCAGGCCTACAGCACGTTGCCCGCACTGGCCACCGAACTCAAGGTCCAGGCCGTCACCGACACCCTCAAGAGCGAACTGGCCCGGCTGTGCCGCACGATCACGACCGCGACCGGCGCCGACCAACCCGATGTGCCCATCGCGGTGGCGACGCTGCTCAGTCACATCGAGGTCTACCGCTCCGACTACCGTGGGCTGTCGCTGATACTGCCGATCGCCTTCGCCGATGCCACCGCCGAACGGCCTGAACTTGCAGCCGCTTTCGCGATCATCGCGTCCGCGCTGGCCGTCAGCACCGAGACCAACGTGCGGCTGCAGCAGCTGTGTGGCGCGGCGACGGCGAAGTCGATGGAGGACTGCCTGTTCTATCGCGACGCGCGGTTGGTGTCGCTGAACGAGGTCGGTGGCGAACCGCAGCGCTTCGGTGTCAGCGTCGCCGAGTTCCACGAGCGCGCCGCCGTGCGCGCGCAGATGTGGCCGCACGCCATGGTCACCTTGACGACCCACGACACCAAGCGCGGCGAGGATGTGCGCGCGCGCATCGGAGTGCTGTCGCAGATACCGGCGCTGTGGGCGGAGCTGGCCGGCAAGTGGGCGCTGGCCGCCCCGCCACCGGATGCCGCGACCGGACTGTTCCTGCTGCAGAACATGTTCGGGGTGTGGCCCGTCGACGGCACCATCGACGCCGAGCTACGTGACCGGCTGCACGCCTACGCAGAGAAGGCCATCCGCGAGGCCGGGACGCAGACCACCTGGAACGAGCCGAACGACGAATTCGAGTCCGCGATTCACACCTGGATCGACGCCGTGCTTGACGGCCCCGTCGGTGCCGAGATGACGTCGCTGGTGGCACGCGTTGACCTTCATGCGCGCAGCGACGCACTCGGCCAGAAGCTGATCGCACTCACCGCGCCCGGCATTCCGGACATCTATCAGGGCACCGAGTTGTGGGAGGACAGCCTCGTCGACCCCGACAATCGCCGGCCGGTGGACTACTCAGCGCGCACGCACGCACTGGAGGCGTTGCGGCATCCGAAGATTCGGGTCGTGGCCGCGGCGTTGCAGCTCCGTCGGGAGCGCGCCGCCAGCTTCAGCGACGGTGGCTACACACCGGTACGGGCGGACGACCCATCAGCCGAGCATCTGGTGGGATTTCTTCGCGGCGACGACGTCCTGACCGCCGTCAGCCGGCACACGGTGCGGCTGTCGGAAACCGGTTGGGGCGACACCGCATTGGAGCTGCCCGGCGGGCAGTGGACCGACCGCATCTCGGGAATGCGGTTCAGCGGCCGGGTGCTCGCCGTTGAATTGTTCGCGGAACTGCCCGTAGCCCTCCTTGAGCGCACCGATGGCTGAATTCGCGGTGTGGGCGCCCATTCCCGAGCGGGTCCGGGTCGACGTGGACGGCACCCTGCACGAGATGACCGGATCGGCCGACGGGTGGTGGCGTGCCGACGTCGACGCCGCCACCGGGGCACGCTACGGTTTCGTCCTCGACGACGACCCGACGGTCCTGCCGGATCCGCGGTCCCCGCGTCAGCCAGACGGTGTACATGCCCGATCGGCGCTCTGGCGGCCCGACCCCAGCGCATGGACCGACGGCGACTGGGCCGGCGCACCGATCGACGGCCGGGTGATCTACGAGCTGCACATCGGGACGTTCACGCCGGGCGCGACGTTCGATTCGGCGATCGAGAAGCTGGACTATCTGGTGGATCTCGGCGTCGACTTCGTCGAAGTCATGCCCGTGAACGCCTTCGGCGGAACGCACGGCTGGGGCTACGACGGGGTGCTGTGGTACGCGGTGCACGAACCGTACGGCGGCCCCGACGCACTGGTTCGCTTCATTGACGCATGCCATCGGCGCGGGCTTGGTGTGCTGATCGACGCGGTGTTCAACCACCTCGGCCCGTCGGGGAACTACCTACCGCGGTTCGGTCCCTACCTTTCCTCGGGCAGCAATCCGTGGGGCGAGTCGATCAACATCAGCGGGCCGGACGCCGACGAAGTGCGCACCTATATCCTCGACTGCGCACTGCGCTGGATGCGCGACTTCCACGCCGACGGCCTGCGCCTGGACGCCGTACACGCCCTCGTCGACACGACGGCCATTCACATCCTCGAGGAGCTGTCCGCCGAAACCGACGCGCTGGCCGAAGAGTTGGGCCGGCCGCTGTCGCTGATCGCCGAAAGCGACCTCAACGATCCTCGACTGATCACCCCGCGCGACCGCGGCGGCTTGGGCATGACCGCACAGTGGGACGACGACATCCACCACGCGATCCACGCCGCCGTCTCGGGCGAACGTCAGGGCTACTACTCGGATTTCGGTTCGGTGGAAACGCTGGCGCAGACGTTGCGGCACGGGTACTTCCACGCCGGCACGTACTCGTCGTTCCGGCACCGGCGACACGGCCGCCCGCTGGATACGGCGACGATCCCGGCGAGCCGGCTGCTCGCCTACACGCTGACCCATGATCAGGTGGGCAATCGAGCGTGCGGCGATCGCCCTTCGCAGAACCTCACCTTCGGCCAGCTGGCGGTCAAGGCTGCGCTCGTACTCGGATCCCCCTACACCGGAATGCTTTTCATGGGCGAGGAATGGGGCTCGTCATCGCCGTTTCAATTCTTCACCTCACACCCCGAGCCGGAATTGGCCAGAGCCACCGCGGAGGGTCGCAAGCGCGAGTTCGCCGAGCATGGGTGGGATGCAGACGAGATCCCCGATCCACAGGACCCCGCCACCTACGAACGTTCCAAGCTGAAGTGGCAGGAGATCGACGAGGGCGAACACGGCCGGCTGCGTCACGTGTACCGGCAGCTGATCTCGTTGCGGCACAACGAACCCGACCTCGCCAATCCGTGGCTGGACGACATGCAGGTCGACTACGACGAGGACCGGCGGTGGATCGTGATGCAGCGCGGGTCGCTGGTCATCGCGTGCAACCTCGGGGCCGAGGCTGTCGACGTTCCCGTCACTGGCGAGGTGGTGCTGGCGTGGGATGATCCGTCAGCCGTCGACGCGAATTCGACGACGTTGCCCGCTCGATCGTTCGCGGTCCTTCGTCGCTCCTAGAGCAGGTAGCGATACGCAGGCGAGCCGGGCTCCAGCGTTTCGACGTGGATGTCGGACGCCTTCATTCGTTCGAGCAAACCGTCGAAGTCGGTGGCCGAGCCGAGTTCGATACCCACCAGCGCCTCACCGGTTTCGCGGTTGTTGCGCTTGACGTACTCGAACAGCGTGATGTCGTCGTTGGGGCCGAGCACTGTGTCGAGAAACCGCCGCAACGCACCCGGCTCCTGCGGGAAATCCACCAGGAAGTAGTGCTTGAGTCCGAGGTGCACCAGCGAACGTTCGAGCACCTCGCCGTAGCGGGATACGTCGTTGTTGCCACCCGAAATCACGCACACCACAGTTGATCCGGGCTCCAGCCGCGCCTCGAGCAGCGCTGCCACCGACAGCGCGCCCGCGGGCTCGACGATGATGCCCTCGTTCTGGTAAAGGTCGAGCATTGCGGTGCAGATTGCGCCCTCGTCGGCGGTGGTGATCGAAACCATGTCTCCCGCCGCGGCCAGGACCGCGTAGGTCAGCGTTCCCGCACGGTTCACCGCCGCGCCGTCCACGAACTGGTCGACATGCTCGAGGGTCACCGGTTGCCCCGCGGCCAGGGCGGCGATCATCGACGCCGCACCTGCCGGCTCGACGCCGAGCACCGACGTGTTTCTGGTCCGTTCGGCCAGATACGTGGTGATGCCGGCGATGCAGCCGCCGCCGCCGACCGGAACGATGACCAGATCCGGTTCGTCGTCGAGCTGGTCGAGAATCTCGGTGGCGATCGTGCCCTGCCCCGCCATCGTGCGCAGATCGTCGTACGGCGGGACCAGCGTGGCTCCGGTGCGCGCGATGTCGTCCAGCGCCGCTGCCGCGGCCTCGTCGTAGGTATGGCCCGTCACGATCAACTCGATGAACTCGCGTCCGTGATACCGGATGCGGTCACGCTTCTGCTTGGGCGTGTTACCCGGCACATAGACCCGGCCGCGGATACCCATCGATCGGCAGGCCATCGCGAAGCCCTGCGCGTGGTTGCCCGCCGATGAGCACACGACACCGGCAGCGATCTCCTCGGCCGACAGCTGCATGAGAATGTTGTGGGCGCCACGCAACTTGTAAGACCGCACAACTTGCTGATCTTCGCGCTTGAGGTAGACGTTTGCGCCGGTGGCCTCGGACAGCCGCTCACTGAACTGCAGCGGACTGCGCAGGACCACATCGGAAATGCGCTGAGCGGCCTCATCGATGTCGGCCGCAGACAGCGACGACGCGATCGGGCTCTGGCTCAGTTCAGCGGACACCGATCAATGGTGCCACCTACCTAGCCGTTCTCCGAAATGGACGGGTTAGCCAACCGGGGTCAACACGAACACCGGGATCTGCCGGTCGGTCTTGGTTTGGTACTCGGCATAGTCGGGCCACGCCTCGACCGCACGCTCCCACCAGACCGCCTTTTCGTCGCCGAAGACTTCACGAGCCTCGTAATCCCTCGTCACAGCGCCGTCCTGGAGTTCGACGCGAGGATGCGCCTTGACGTTGAAGTACCAGACCGGGTGCTTCGGGGCACCGCCCAACGATGCGACAACCGCGTACTGGCCATCGTGTTCCACCCGCATGAGCGGGGTTTTCCGGATCTTGCCGGTCTTGGCGCCGATTGTGGTCAGCAGGATGAGGGGCTTGTCCTTCATCTCGACGCCCTCGGTGCTGCCTGTTTGCATGATCTTGTCGGCATGATCGCGGACCCAATCCCACGGACTGGCCTCGTATTCTCCGGAAAGTGGCATGTCAGACAGCTTAGGCCGACTACAAAAAGTGAGTCACCTCATCCGGTGTTTCGGTTGCCCGAAAACTCACTTACGAGCTATCGTCAAACCATGACCGTGCGCGACCAAGTGAGTATCGCCGGAGTTCCCTGGCCGGTGTACAAGGTGCTCGCCCTGGCTGTGGCGGCAATCGTGCTCGTCATCGTTGCCGTCGCGACGGCAAGCGCTGCACCGGCGGTGCTGGCCGCAGCGGCCGCCGGCACCGTGGTGTGGCTCGGCCTCGGCGCCTTTCAATCGACTGACTGAGCTGTCGACAAATCAGGCCCTCCCCGAATAGGGAGGGCCTGACTCGTATTTGGATCAGCGGTGGTAGCCCGGCACCTTGGCCTCGACGCGGGCCACACCGTGCAGGTGATGCACCGGCGCGGGGTGGGCCTTGACGACCGGCGCGTACGAGTAGCCTGGGCCGCTCGGTGCGGTCGAGGTGGCCGCGTTGGCCATGCCCGCCATTCCCAGGCCGGCTGCGCCGATGATGCCGGCCGACATGATCGGCAGTGCGATGAAACGGGTGATCCGGGTGTTGAAGTTGGTGGTCATCTGATGCTCCTGCTTTAGTGCTTCGCGCCGGTTTGCCGGCATGACTAAAGAATGCCGTGGCCAGCCTGTTCGGTCTGTCCGCCGATCGGCCGCCACACCGGGGGAATTCAGGTGTCCCCCAATCGGGGGAACCGACTATGACGCCTCAACCAGACCCTTCAGCGTGGCCAGGTCCGCTGCGACCGCGGCCACGTCGTCGGCGAGCTCTTCATCGGTCATGCCCGGGCGCCGCCGAACGGAGAAAACCACCTCACATGCCGTCTCACCCATCCCGGCGGGGACGACCCGAAACGGGTTGTACACCTGCTCCCCCGACGGCATCCGCACCACATGGTCCAGCACCCCGAACCGGTTCGGCGGGGCGAACTCCACTGTCACGGTGCCCATCGGCGAATCGGCGACCCAGCCCTCCGGGCTCTGTCGGAGCTCGCCGGCGGCCAGGCCGGCGGCCCACTGCGGCCAGGTCTGCGGATCCGCCGCGAATTCGTAAGACGACGTCGGGTGCAACGTCGATCCAAATGCTGACGTGTCGCGATTCCATACCTCCATCGTGGCGCACACACTTGCCTGATGGACACCACACCCGAACCCCCGAAGCCGGTCGAGGAGTTCATGCGTCGCGCCGAGGCCATGGCGTCGGACGCTGAACTTCGCGTTCCGTCGTGGCTGCGTCCCGGCGACCCGGAAAACCGAATGCCGGTGCTGACGGCCCTGATGGTGGCAATCGCCCTGCAACTCGCGATACCGAAGAGCTACACGGTGGTTCCGCGATGGCCGCTGATCGCCATGGAGATATTGCTCCTCATCGTGCTGGTGGGATTGAACCCGCTGCGGCTGAAGCGTCAGACGATCTTCGGCACGTGGGCGAGCTATGTGCTGCTGGCCGCCATCACGATCGACAACAGCCTGTCGGCGCTGATCCTGGACATCCGCATTCTGTCCGGCGAGGTGAGCAACAACGCCGCTGTCCTGCTCGGCAGTGGCGCCGCGATCTATGTAACGACCGTCATCGTGTTCGGGATCTGGTACTGGGAGTTGGACCGCGGAGGGCCATTCGCCAGACGCCACGGCAGCCGTCCCTACCCCGACTTCATGTTTCCGCAGATGACGGAACGTGAACTGGCGCCGCCGAACTGGCGTCCGGAGTTTTTGGATTACCTGTACGTCAGCATCACCAATGTGGTGGCGTTCTCGCCGACCGACACCATGCCGATGACGCGTCGGGCGAAGGTGATGATGACCGCGCAGGCACTGATTTCGTTTACGACGTTGGCACTCGTGATCGCAAGAGCGGTGAATGTCCTGGGCTGATATCGGCCGAATACACTGGTGCCGGTTCGGATTCTGCGCTACGCGTGCTAGCGATCCGTGAACAGGCTGTTGAGCTCGTCGAAGCTCGCCGATTCTGCCAGCCCCGCGAATGACCCGTCTTCGACAATGCGACGCGCGGCCGAGAGGAACGCGCCCCACGCGACACGCGTCAATGCGGATCCGACACTGACCCGCCGCACCCCGAGCTCCGCGAGATCGTTGACCATCAGCCCCGTATCCGACGACATCAGCACGTTGACGGGTGCGGGACGCAGCGCGTCGACGAGTGCGGAGATGTCTTCTCGCGTCCGCATTCCCGGTGCATAAAGCACGTCTGCTCCCGCCTCCGAGAAAGCCTGCAACCGAGTGATCGCCTCGCGCAGCGGATCGGGGTGATCGTAGAGAAAGCACTCCGCGCGTGCGGTGAGGAGTACATCGGCGCCGTCGATTGCGGCGTACGCGACGCGTATCCGTTCAACCGCCTCCGGCAACGAGTACAACGGCTCCTCGGCGCCGCCTCTCGTGTCCTCGATCGACAAGCCGGCGACACCGGTTGCCACACATCGACGGACGTTGGCGGCCAGCCCGTCCAGATCGTGGGCGTATCCAGCCTGGAAGTCGGCGTTCACCGGCAACTCGACCGCGTCGACGATCTCGGCGATGTTGCGCAGCGCGCCCTCAACGCCCAGCGCCGTCGGCGTATCGGGTAAACCCTGAGCAAAACAGGCACCGGCACTCGTCGTGGCCAGTGCGGGAAAGCCCATGGCCGCGAGCGCGATCGCGGTCCCGCGGTCCCACGGATTCGGAATGACGAAGCAGCCGCGTTCGTGCAGTTCGCGAAACGACATCAGCCCAGGCAACCGGGGCCCAACAGCGCCTTCAGATCACCCATCAACGCCGATGAGGCCGTCACCCTCAGGGATGCGTCGAGTTCCAGTGTGGTGATGCGCTCGCCGCTGATCAGCCGCAGGTGCACCTGCGCGGTTCCGGGATGGCGGGCCAGCACCTGTTTGAGTGCGGTCACCTTGTCGACCGTGCATTGGCGGGTCGGAAGTGTGACGGCCACCGGACGATTGACCTGAGCACTCGAAAAATCAGGTACGACAAGGTCGTTGGCGATCAGTGAGATCCTGTCGTCACGGATGGCAACCTTGGCCCCCACGAGGACCACCGCATCATCGGCGATCTCGGCACCGAACGTCGAATACGTCTGCGGAAAGAACAACACCTCGATACCGCCGGTGAGGTCTTCCACTTGCGCGGACGCCCAAGGCAACCCGTTCTTGTTGACCCGCCGGTTGACCGACGCCAGTATGCCGCCGATCCGCACCTGGGTGTCGTTGGCGACGTCGCCGTCGAGAATCGCCGGAATCGCCGTGTCGACCTGCGCCGTCAGCAGGTGGGCGATGCCGTTGAGTGGATGGCCGGACACATAGAGGCCGAGCATTTCGCGCTCCAGTGCCAGCTTGTGCTTGTCCTCCCACTCCTCGTCGGGCACCTTGATGGTGAACACCGCGTCGGTGGCCGTGTCGGCACCGCCGAACAGGTCGAACTGACCCATCGCCTCGGCCTTCTTCGTCCCGAGCACCGAATCGACCGCATCGGTATGGATCAGGAACAGGCCCTTACGCGGGTGGCCCAGCGAGTCGAACGCGCCCGCCTTGATCAGCGATTCAGTGACCTTCTTGTTGCAGGCGGCGATGTCGATCTTGTTGAGGTAGTCCGAGAAGTCGACAAACTTACCCTTCGCGGTGCGCGAACCGATCAGCGAGGCAACGACATTCGCGCCGACGTTGCGCACCGCGCCCAGCCCGTACCGGATGTCCTCACCCACCGAGGCGAAGTTGAGGCTCGACTCGTTGACATCGGGCGGTAGCACCGTGATGCCGAGTCTGCGGCAGTCGGCGAGATAGACCGCCGCTTTGTCCTTGTCGTCACCGACCGACGTCAGCAGCCCGGCCATGTACTCAGCCGGGAAGTTGGCCTTCAGATAGGCGGTCCAGTACGACACCAGGCCGTAGCCGGCGGCGTGCGACTTGTTGAAGGCGTAGTCCGCGAACGGCAGCACCGTGTCCCACAGCGCCTTGATGGCCGCCGCCGAGAATCCGTTGGCCTTCATGCCGTCGGAGAAGCCCTCGAATTCCTTCTCCAGGACTTCGCGCTTCTTCTTGCCCATGGCTTTTCGCAGAATGTCTGCTCGGGCGAGCGAATAGCCGGCGACCTTCTGCGCGATGCGCATGATCTGCTCTTGGTAGACGATCAGCCCGTAGGTCTCGGCGAGGATCTCGCGCAGCGGTTCTTCCAACTCCGGGTGGATGGGCTTGATCGCCTGGCGGTTGTTCTTACGGTCGGCGTAGTCGTTGTGGGCGTTCATGCCCATGGGTCCTGGCCGGTACAGCGCGATGACCGCGACGACGTCCTCGAACCCGGTGGGCTGCATGCGGCGCAGCAGATCGCGCATCGGGCCGCCGTCGAGCTGGAACACCCCGAGCGTGTCACCGCGGCCCAGCAGCGCATACGCGGCCGGGTCATCGAGCGGCACAGTTTCGAGGTCGAGATCGATTCCGCGGTTTGCGCGGATGTTCTCCAGGCAGTCGCCGATGATCGTGAGGTTCCGCAAGCCGAGGAAGTCCATCTTCAGCAGACCGATGGCCTCACACGAGGGGTAGTCCCAGCCGGTGATGATGGCACCGTCCTGCGGCCGCTTCCACAGCGGAATCGCGTCGACCAGCGGCTCGCTGCTCATGATCACCGCGCACGCGTGCACACCGGCGTTACGGACCAGACCCTCCAGACCGCGGGCCGTCTCGTAGATGGTGCGCACGTCGGGGTCGGTGTCGATCAGCCCGCGAACCTCGGCGGCCTCCTTGTACCGCTCGTGGTTCGGGTCGGTGATGCCGGACAGCGGGATGTCCTTGGCCATGATCGGCGGCGGCAGCGCCTTGGTGATCCGGTCGGCGATCGCGAAGCCGGGCTGGCCGTAGTTGACTCGGGCCGAATCCTTCAACGCCGCTTTGGTTTTGATGGTACCGAAGGTGATGACCTGGGCCACCCGGTCGCTGCCCCACTTGTTCGCCGCGTAGCGCAACATCTCGCCGCGACGACGGTCGTCGAAGTCGATGTCGATGTCGGGCATCGACACACGTTCGGGGTTCAGGAACCGCTCGAACAGCAGCCCGTACGGGATGGGGTCGATGTTGGTGATACCCAGCGCGTAGGCGACCAGCGATCCCGCGGCCGAACCTCGTCCCGGCCCCACCCGGATCTCCACCGAGCGCGCGTAGTTGATGAGGTCGGCGACGATGAGGAAGTAGGACGGGTAACCCTTCTCGCAGATGACCTTGATCTCAAAGGCGGCCCGCTCGACGTACTCGGTGGGAACCGCCGCACCGGGGAAGCGGCGCTGCAGACCGGCGTCGACCTCATGCTGCAGCCAGCTCGCCTGGTCGTGGCCCTCGGGAACCGGGAAGATCGGCATTCGGTCTTTCGGCGTCCAGACGTCAGCGTAGCTCTGCACCCGTTCGGCGATCAGCAGTGTGGAATCGCATGCGCCCGCGACCTCGCCGTCCCAGAGCGCGCGCATCTCGGCGGCCGATTTCAGGTAGTAGCCGTCGCCGTCGAACTTGAACCGATTGGGGTCCGACAGCGTCTTGCCGGTCTGCACACACAGCAGCGCCTCGTGGTTGCGGGAGGCATCGCGGGTGACGTAGTGGCAGTCGTTGGTTGCCAGTGGCGGGATGCCGAGCTTCTGGCCGATCTCCAGCAAGCCCTCGCGGACCCGGCGCTCGATGTCCAGGCCGTGGTCCATCAACTCGAGGAAATAGTTGTCGGGTCCGAAGATCTCCCGCCACTTGGCGGCCGACTCGAGCGCCTCACGTTCCTGCCCGAGCCGCAGCCGCGTCTGCACCTCGCCCGACGGGCAGCCGGTGGTGGCGATGATGCCCTCGGCGTTTTCGGCGATGATCTCGGCGTCCATGCGCGACCACTTGCCGAGCTGGCCCTCGAACGACGCCAGCGACGACAGCCTGAACAGGTTGCGCAAACCGGTCGCATTCTCGGCGACCATCGTCATGTGGGTATAGGCGCCGCTGCCCGACACGTCGTCGGACTTCTGCGACGGGTCGCCCCACTGGACGCGTTTGGTGTCGAAACGTGAACCCGGTGCGATGTAGGCCTCGACGCCGATGATCGGCTTGATGTCCACGTCGGTCGCGGCGTTGTAGAACTCGCTGGCGCCGAACATGTTTCCGTGATCCGTCATGCCGATCGCGGGCATTTCGAGCCGTTGCGCCTCGGCCAGCATCGGCTGGACCTTCGCGGCACCGTCCAGCATCGAATACTCGGTGTGGTTGTGCAGATGCACGAAGGACGACGAGTTCATAGGGACGCCAGTCTATGGCGGTCCTCCGACAGATCTCGGCGTGTCGCGGTGCGTGTCTTGCGGCCCGCCAATCGACAGGAAACCGCCGACCACAGGGCGTTATCGACCGCGCAACACCTTATCGAGGCTCTGCGACCACTGCAGACGTGGGCAGATGAGTGGGCTGCCGGTCAGAACGCAGCCGATCCAGCCTGAGCAACCGCTTGACCTCGGATTTCGCCGGCAGTTGCCATCCGAGTTGGGCGACGACGCCAGTCGCGACGAGGCCTGCAACCATCGCGGTGAACCAGAAGCCGGGCATGCTCCAACGCTAGGGCGCAGGACGCGCCGAGGAATCGGGTGTTTCCCTATGTTCTGGTTCGCGTTCCGGGTTGCGGGGGCTCTCCGGCGACGTGGTGCGCGCCCGCCGCAGCGCATCGGCGCTGAACACCAACAGGGCGAGCCAGATGAGCGCGAATCCCACCCAGCGCGCGGGCGGCATCGGTTCGTGGCCGACGAATATGCCCCAGGTCAGTTGCATCGCCGGGGTCACGTAGAAGAGCAGCCCCATCGTCACCAGCGGCAGCCGCTGAGCCGCCGCGGCGAACAGCAACAGCGGCAGCGCCGTCACCGCACCTGAAAAGACGAGAAGCGCGATGTGGCCGGCGCCGAAGTCGGTGAAGGTACCCGGCCCCGCGCCCTCGAGCACGGCGATATAAGCCAGCGCGAATGGTGCGGCTACCGCTGCTTCGATACCGACGCTGACCCGCGGATCGGTCGGTACCACCTTCTTCACCGCGCCGTAGAGTCCGAACGACAGCGCGAGCCCGAGTCCGATGACCGGGGGTGCGCCGACCTCCACCGTGAGCACGACCACGGCGACCACGGCGATTGCCAACGCGCCGAGCTGAGCACGGTTGAGCTTTTCGCGAAAGATCAACAGCCCCAACGCGACAGTGACCAACGGGTTGATGAAGTACCCCATTGCGGCGTCGACGACGTGGCCGTTGTTGACGGCGTAGATGTAGATGCCCCAGTTGATGGAGATGAGCGCCGACGCGCACACCAGCAGCAGCCAGACCCGAGCGGTGATGGTGCGCAGGTCACGAAGCCGGCGCGCCGCGGCGATGACGAACACCATCAGCACGCACGTCCACACGATGCGGTGTGACAGCACTTCGAGCGCACTCGCCGGTTTCAGAAGCGGAAAGAAGGCGGGGAACACACCCCACATCGCGTAGGCGCCGATGCCGTAGAGAAGCCCGGTCGTTCTCACAGCTCGTGGTGCCGCAACACTTCGAGCGCGTGCTGCAGATCAGGTGGGTACGGACTGGTGATCTCGACGTGCCGTCCGTCGGCAGGATGCGCGAACGCCAGAGAGCGGGCGTGCAGCCATTGGCGCTCCAGCCCTAGCTTGCGGGCCAGCGTCGGGTCCGCGCCATAGGTGAGGTCACCCGCGCACGGATGGTGTAGGGCCGCGAAATGCACCCGAATCTGGTGTGTGCGACCAGTTTCCAGATGGACGTCGAGCAGGCTGGCGGCTTGATGCGCCTCCAGTGTGTCGTAGTGGGTGATGCTGTGCCTGCCCCCCTCGGTGACCGCGAATTTCCAGTCGTTCCCGCGATGACGTCCGATCGGCGCGTCGATGGTGCCACTGGACGGATCGGGATGGCCCTGCACCAGTGCGTGATAGCGCTTGTCGACGGTGCGCGCCTTGAAGGCGCGCTTGAGCACCGTGTACGCGCGTTCCGAGAGCGCCACCACCATGACACCGGAGGTGCCGACGTCGAGTCGATGCACGATGCCCTGACGCTCATGGATTCCCGACGTGCTGATGCGGAAACCCGCCGCGGCCAGGCCGCCGAGCACCGTCGGTCCGTGCCAGCCGACCGTGGCGTGCGCAGCGACACCCGGCGGTTTGTCGACCGCGACGATGTCGGCGTCCGAGTAGAGAATCTCCATGCCCTCGATCTCGACGGGCGTATTCTCCACCGGCGCAGGCGCTTCCGGCAGGCGTACTTCCAGCCAGGCCCCGGCGACCAACTTGTCGGATTTCCCCGCGGGCGCACCGTCGACGTCGACGCCGCCGTCTTCGGCCAGTGCCGCCGCAGCCGTCCGCGACAGTCCGAGGAGCCGCGCCAGACCCGCGTCGACGCGCATGCCTGCCAGCCCTTCCGGGACCGGCATCGAGCGGGTGGTCACTCTGACGAGTCGCCCGTACGGCGCCCGACGGTGTCGAAGTCGAAACCGAACAGCGACAGCGCGACGAGCAGGATCGCCCCGCCGACCACCGATGGGTCGGCGACGTTGAACACCGGCCACCACCCGACGGAGAAGAAGTCGACGACGTGGCCCCGCAGCGGGCCGGGCGACCGGAAGAATCGATCGACCAGGTTGCCCATCGCCCCGCCGAGGATCATCCCGAGGCCGAGTGCCCACCACGGCGAAACCAGACGGCGGCCCATCCAGATGATCCCGATGACGACCCCGGTCGCGATCAGCGTCAGCACCCAGGTGTAGCCGGTGGCCATCGAGAACGCGGCGCCCGAATTGCGGACGAGGGTCCACGTGACGGTGTCACCGATGATCGAGACGGGCTGGCCGGGGGTGAGCAGCCTGACCGCGAGCACCTTGGTGACGATGTCGGCGATCAGCACAATTCCCGCGACGGTCAGCAGCAGCCGAAGCCGGCGCCGCGGCGCGGGTTGCTCCTCCTGCGTCGGTGCCTCGGTGCCAGTCGTGGCCTCGTCCGACGCCGGGGATTCATCAGTCACTCCCCCATCATTCCAGGGCCGGAATACGCAAGAATTCCACCCATGGCCCGCCTCGTCGTCATCACCACCGGCGGCACCATCGCCACCAGCGCCGACGACCGCGGCGTGAAGCGCCCGACCCGAACCGGCGCCGACCTTACTTCCGGGCTCGACGTGCAGGTCGTCGACCTGATGGCGGTGGACAGCTCGATGCTCACGCTCGCTGACTGGGACCGGATCAGCGCGGCGGTGCGCTCTGCGTCCGACGTCGACGGCGTCGTGATCACGCACGGCACCGACACGATGGAGGAAACGGCGCTGTGGCTGGAGTTGACGTATGACGGGCGGGCCCCGGTCGTGCTCACCGGGGCGCAGCGCAGTGCCGACGCCCCCGACGCCGACGGTCCGGCCAATCTGCGCGATGCGCTGACGGTCGCCGCGAGCACACACGCGCAGGGCCTGGGTGCACTGGTGAGTTTCGCGGGCGCGGTGTGGCAACCGCTCGGCCTGCAAAAGGTCGCGACGGCGGATCTGCGGGGTTTCGCGGGGGTGGCGATCGGCTCGGTGTCGGATGCGACGTTCGCAGTACAGGCCACTAAGGACCGCCCGTTCCTTGCGGCCGCCTCCGCGGCGAAGGCGCCGAGGGTGGACACCATCGCGGTGTATCCGGGCGGCGACGCTGTGGCGATGGACGCGTGCGTCGCCGCGGGTGCGCGAGGTCTGGTACTTGCGGCCCTGGGTTCGGGCAATGCGGGCGCCGCCGTGATCGAAGGCGTACGACGGCATCGCCGCGACGGTGTCGCCGTCGCGGTGTCGACACGCGTGCCCGATGGGCGGGTCAGCCCCGGGTACGGCCCGGGCCGTGACCTCGCCGACGCCGGAGCGGTCATGGTGCCGCGACTGCGCCCGCCCCAGGCCCGCGTCCTGCTGATGGCCGCGCTGGCAGCCGGTTCGCCCGTCGCGGACGTGTTCGCGCGCTGGGGCTGATGTGCAGGAACCGTGAGCGTTCCGCGTCGGCTAACTCTGGTGGCGGCTGAGCTCGTCGAGATAGTCCGCCCAATCCAGGCTGTCGACGGGGTTGGCCCGGGCGATCTCCGGATCGTCCGCGCGCAGCGTGTGCACCGGGCCCGGTCCGGTTCCGCGGGTCTCGAAACGCACCGTCATCACACCGTGGCCGGCGCCCTGGATCCACCCATGCCCGTGGGTGGTGTGCACGACGTCGTCGCCGATCCGCCAGGCCGGCGGCGTGGCTGCGGTCTCCGTCAACGTCGGCGGCAACTGCGAGCCCGAGACCTCCTCCGCCAGCAACTCGAGATCGGGGAACAGCGACTCCTGCTGAACCTCAGACAGTCCTGAAAAGCCAACGCCGACAAGGCGGATGGGCCCCACCTCGATCGGGTCGAGTAGCAACCGCCGAGCGGTCGCAATCAGGTTGGCGGCATCGGTGGTGGCGTACGGCAGCGTGGCCGACCTGGTGAGGATTCCCATGTCGGACTTCTTCAGCTTGACCGTGATGGTTCGCGCGCCGCGACCGTCCTTCTGTAGCCGGGTGTGGGCGTGTTCACCGATACGCGCTACGGCTTCCCGTAGTTGGTCGAGGGTCGTGAGGTCCTCGGGGAACGTCGACTCGGCGCTGATCTGCTTGGCGGGCGAATTCTCGGCGACGGGTCGGTCGTCGATGCCGCGGGCCAGCCGGTGCAGCGCCGCGCCGACGGTGCCGCCGAGGATATCGGCGGCTTCGGCATCGCTCAGTGCGGCGAACGCCCCGATGGTGTCGATGCCGAGTCGGTGCAGCTTTTCCTCGGCGACCGGTCCGATGCCCCACAGCCGGCGCACGGGCAGCGCGTCGAGCACCACCCGCTCCTCGCTGCGCGAGACCACCCGGATGCCGTTGGGCTTCGCGAGGTCCGAGGCGATCTTGGCGACCTGCTTGCCCGAGCCGGCGCCGACGGACGCGACCAGCCCCGTTTCGCCGAGCACCCTGGACTTCAGCGTCCGGCAGAACGCTTCGACGTCGTCGGCCGAGGCGCCCGCGAGTTCGGCGGGCTCACCGAAAGCCTCGTCGAAGGAGAGCTGCTCGAGCACCGGGACGAAGCCGCGCACGGTGTCGAACACCCGGCGGCTGGCGACGCCGTAGACGACACCACGCGGCGGCAGGACAACGGCGGTGGCGCCCACCATTCGCCTGGCCATGTGCATGGGCATCGCGGAGCGGGCGCCGAACACCCGGGACTCGTAGCTCGCGCCGGCGACCACCCCGCGGCCGCCCAGCCCACCCACCAGCACCGGCCTACCACGGAGGGTGGGTCGGGTCAGCTGTTCGACCGACGCGAAGAACGCGTCCATGTCGAGATGCAGCACCCACCGACCTTCCACACCCGCCGATGCTATTTCGCTAGCCTGACGTCCATGGCGCAACGTGTCGGTCAACGGAGCGGCTTCGGCCGGTGGGTCGACCACTTCGAAGCCAACGACGACGTGCACCGTCGGGTGGACGCCGCGATCGACTTCGACGCAGACTGCACCGTCCCCGAGACCGTGCGTCGGCCGCTGATCGCCTCGGTACGCAGATTCCAGCTGGGCGAAAGCGGCGACGGCCGGCAGCTGATCCGCAACGCCGAGCGTGCAGGCGACTCCGAATACGTGCGTGCGATAACCCTTTTCGTCGCCGAAGAGCAGCAGCATGCCGCGCTGCTACTGCGGCTGCTCGGATACCTCGGTGGCGCCCCGATGAGCACACACTGGTCAGACGCCATCTTCGTCCGCTTACGCCGTCTGCTGGGCCTGCGTACCGAGTTGATGGTGCTGACCGTCGCCGAGGTCGTCGCCCTGTCCTATTACGGGGGGCTGGCCGCGGCGGGCCCGGATCCGGTGACGCGCGCCGTCGCTGCTCGGATTGTCGACGACGAGAACGCCCACGTGCGGTTTCAGCGCGACCGCCTGCGTGCCGGTTTCGCGGATTCGCGGGCATCGATGCGCGCACTAGCCTTGGGCCTGTGGTGGGTGGTCGCGGTCGGTGCGACGGTGGTCGTCGCCGTCGATCACCGGGGTGTGCTCGATGCGATCGGCTATCGACGCACGAAGTTCGTCCGCGACGTCCTCGCCGATTTCGCGGGGCTGGCGACGGCCGTCATGTTCGACCGAAAGTCCTTGTCGTGGACGTGATCACGTCGCTCCCAGCGAGCGCGGAGCTGAGCGAAGTCGCCGACGAGGCGCAACGTATCGAGGAGATGGGCTTCGATGCCGTCCACGTGTCCGAGACCGTTCGCGATCCGTTCGCCGTCTGCACCCTGGCGCTGGAGCACACCACGACGCTGGTGGTCCGGACCAGCATGGTGGTCGCTTTCGCCCGCAGTCCGATGGTCACCGCCTACTCGGCGTGGGAACTGGCCCGCTACTCCGGTGGCCGCTTCGAGCTCGGCGTCGCCACGCAGGTGAGGGGCAACATCGTCGGACGGTTCTCGATGCCGTGGACCGACCCTGCCGCGCAGCTGCGTGACTATGTCGCATCCCTGCGCGCGATTTTCGCCGCCTTCGCGAACGGCCAAGGCGTGGACCACCACGGCAGCCACTACACATTCACCCGGCTGCAGCCGTACTTCAATCCGGGCCCCATCGAGACGGCTCCCCCGCCGATCTGGACGGGCGGCGTCAACCGCAGGATGTGCCGACTCGCCGGCGCCGTCGCCGACGGCTTCGTCGCGCATCCCACCAGTTCGCACCCGGCGGTGCTGCGCGAGTACGTCCTGCCCGCGCTCGCCGACGGTGCGGCGAAGGAGGGGCGCACCGACGGCGGCCCCCGGCTGGTCGTCGTGCCGCGGGTCATCTCGGGACGTGACGACGCGGCTGTCGCCGCCGCGCGTGACGAGCTTCGGACCGAACTCGCCTTCCTGTACTCCACGCCGGCGTATCAGCGCACACTCGAGCTGTTCGGACTGGGCGACGTCGCTGCCCGCCTCAGCGAGCACGCCCGTCGCAAGGAATGGTCCGCGCTCGCCGATGTACTCACCGATGACGTTGTGAGTCAACTCGTTCCGCAGGGGACCTACGAGGAGCTACCCGGTGTTCTCGCGTCCTGGTACGCCGGGGTGTGCGACGGGATCTCGCTCGACGTGCCGTCTGATCCGGCCGATGACGACGAGTTCACCTTGATGCTCGGCCGCGTCAAGGCGATCCCGTCCCGGATTTAGGGACAGGCAACCACGTGGACGATGTGCCGATTCGCGACGAGACGATCCGCCTGGGTCAGTTCCTGAAACTGGCGGGGTTGATCGACAGCGGAGCAGACGCCAAGGCGGTCATCGCCGACGGGCTGGTCATCGTCAACGGCGCAGTCGAGCGCCGCAGGGGCCGACAGCTCCGCTCGGGTGACACCGTGGAGTTCAACGGCCGTCGCGCACGGGTGAGCTGACACAGCCGCTCGGATCAGACCTTCGCGATCTCCACCCGTACGCCGTCACCGATCTCGCTACCGTCCGTGAGGTCACCGAATTCGAAGCTGGTGGCCAGGATTTCACGCGCTATGAGCTCGCTGTGTGTGCGCGCCCAGCTCTGGTGGGCGGCAGGCACCGACATCACCACCGAGATGCGGTCGGAGACGTCGAGCCCCGTCGACTTGCGCAGCTCCTGCAGTTCGCGGATGCGGTCCTTGGCCCAGCCCTCGGCCTCCAGCTCATCGGTGACGGTGCCGTCCAGCACCACCAGCCCGGCGCCGTCGGGCAACGCGGCGGTGTACTCGGGGTCGGCCGCCACCAGCCGGGAGCTGTATTCCTCGGGGAGGAGGAGCGCGGGCCCGGCCTTCAGCGTCCCGTCGGCATTCGCGATCGCCTCGCCGGCCTTGACTGCCTTGATGGCGGCCTGAACGTCCTTGCCGAGCCGCGGACCGGCCACCTTCGCGTTGACGGTCAGCTCGAACCGACCGTAGTTGGCGATGTCGTCGGTGAGCTCGACCTCCTTGACGTTGAGCTCGTCGGCGATCAAGTCGCGGTACCGCTCGAGCCGCTGCGGGTCGTCCAGGGCCACGGTGAGTTTCGGCAGCGGCAGCCGCACTCGCAGCTTCTTGGCCTTGCGCAGCGACGAGCCGGCCGAGGCGACCACGCGAACGAGGTCCATGTCGGCCACCAACTGCGGATCCTTCGGCAGCAGGTCTGCGTCCGGCCAGTCGGTCAGGTGCACCGAGCGCTCCCCGGTCACACCGCGCCAGATCACCTCGGTGACGAGCGGCAGCAGCGGAGCGGCGAGCCTGCCGCACACTTCCAGCACGGTGTGCAGCGTGTCGATGGCGTCGGGATCCTCTTCCCAGAACCGCGAACGCGACCGTCGGACATACCAGTTCGTCAACGCATCGGTGAACTGACGCAGCTGGTCGCACGCTCCCGAGATGTCGCAGACATCCATGGAATCGGTGAGTTCGTCGCGCAGCACGGCGAGCTTGGCCAGGATGTAGCGGTCCAGCACGTTCGCCGAGTCGGTCCGCCACGTGCCCTTCTTCGGCGCGTAAAGCGTCAGGAAGGTGTAGGCGTTCCACAGAGGCAGCAGCACCTGCCGGACACCCTCGCGGATTCCCTGCTCGGTGACAATCAGGTTGCCGCCGCGCAGGATTGGCGACGCCATCAGGAACCAGCGCATGGCGTCGGAGCCGTCGCGGTCGAAAACCTCGGTGACGTCGGGGTAGTTGCGCAGCGACTTGCTCATCTTCTGGCCGTCGTTGCCCAGCACGATGCCGTGCGCCACACAGGTCTTGAACGCCGGACGGTCGAATAGCGCAGTGGCCAGGACGTGCATGGTGTAAAACCACCCACGGGTCTGCCCGATGTACTCGACGATGAAATCGGCGGGGTTGTGATCGTCGAACCACTCCGCGTTCTCGAATGGGTAGTGCACCTGTGCATACGGCATCGACCCCGAGTCGAACCACACGTCAAAGACGTCCTCGATGCGGCGCATCGTCGACTTTCCCGTGGGATCGTCCGGGTTCGGCCGGGTCAACTCGTCGATGTAGGGACGATGGAGATCGTCCGGCCGCACGCCGAAGTCGCGTTCGAGCTCGTCGAGACTGCCGTAGACGTCGACGCGCGGGTATGCCGGGTCGTCGGACTTCCACACCGGAATCGGGCTGCCCCAGTACCGGTTTCGCGAGATCGACCAGTCGCGGGCGCCCTGCAGCCACTTACCGAACTGGCCGTCCTTGACGTGCTCGGGGTACCAGGTGATCTCTTGGTTCAGCTCGACCATGCGGTCGCGGAAATCGGTCACCTTGATGAACCACGACGACACGGCGCGATAAATCAACGGGTTCCGGCAGCGCCAACAGTGCGGATAAGAGTGGTCGTATGTCTCGTGGCGCAACAGCACCGCGCCGTTGACAGCCGCCGAGCGCGCCTGGTTCTTCAGATCGCGGATGATCTGCGGGTTCGCATCGAACACGTGCTGGCCGGCGTATTCGGGCACCGTCGCGTCGAACCTGCCCTTGGTGTCGACCGGCGTGACGGCGACGATGTCGGCCGCCTGGGCCGTGGCCATATCGTCCTCGCCGTACGCCGGCGACATGTGGACGATGCCGGTGCCGTCCTCGGTGCTGACGAAGCCCGCAGGCAGCACCTGAAACGCGTTGCGCGCCCCTTCGCTGTCCATGAAGTACGGAAACGGCGGAAGATAGCGCGTGCCGAGTAGCTCGCGTCCGCTGTAGGTGGCCACCACCTCGGGCTCGTCTCCTACCTCGCGGGCATAGGCCGCCAGCCGCGCCTGTGCCAGCACGTAGCGGCGGCCATCGGGTGCCCGCACGCAGACGTAGGGGATGTCGGGGCCCACCGCGACCGCCTGGTTCGACGGCAGCGTCCACGGCGTCGTTGTCCAGATCAACAGGTGGGCCCCCTCCAGATCTCCAGAGACCACCTTGAACCCGACGGTCAGCGCCGGGTCCTGGCGCATTTGATAGACGTCGTCGTCCATCCGCAGTTCGTGGTTGGACAACGGCGTCTCGTCGTTCCAGCAGTACGGCAGCACCCGGTTGCCCTCGTAGGCCAGGCCCTTGTCCCACAGCTGCTTGAACGCCCAGATCACCGATTCCATGAAGCCGAGATCCAGCGTTTTGTAATCGTTGTCGAAGTCGACCCACCGAGCCTGGCGGGTGACGTAGGCCTGCCATTCGTCGGTGTACTTGAGCACCGAAGCGCGGCACGCCTCGTTGAACTTCTCGATGCCCATCTCTTCGATCTGCGCCTTGTCGGCGATGCCAAGCTGACGCTGCACCTCGAGTTCGGCGGGCAGGCCGTGAGTGTCCCAGCCGAAGCGGCGATCCACCTTGTAGCCGCGCATGGTGCGGTAGCGCGGCACGATGTCCTTGACGTAGCCGGTCAGTAGGTGGCCGTAATGCGGAAGACCATTGGCGAACGGCGGACCGTCGTAGAACACATAATCCGGCGATCCGTCCCGGCGCGCGATGCTGGCACGGAACGTGTCGTCGGAGTTCCAGTAGTCCAGGACGTCGGCTTCCAGCGCCGGGAAATTGGGCGCTCCAGCGGCCGGCTTCGGATAGGCGGTCACGTGTCTCCTGTGCCTGATTGTGGCCTCCTGGCCACGGAAGCCATGAGGTCAAAGGCACGGGGACGACGTCGCGCGGTGCGCGAGCGCCGCGGTACCACCCCGCTTGCGTACATCACCTGATTCGACGATGTACGCCGCTCACTTAGGGCGATGACGAGCCCACCCGTTCGGTTCTACTGAGCTGGAATCAGCCGTTCTTCCGAAGGCTCCCCGGTGATGGCCGGATCGACGCCGTTCTCGCCAAGTCTAAGTGACGAGCGCAAATCGCATCCACCGCGCGCAGTAGCTCTCAGACGGCAGGCAGCGCGTCCGTGGTCATCTCGTAGAGCGCGAGCGGGAACTGCTCGGCAAGCTCTTCGATGGTGTACGGCTCGAAATAGCTCGTGTCGTACCACCAGTCCACGTGAATCAGCCCTTGGGTGCGGTACACCCGCATCTCCAGCGCGTGGCCCAGCCCCGGAGGCGTCTCCTGCACCGGCACCGGCACCGAGCTGTCGGGCACCTGGCCCAAGTAGTTGAAGTACACCTCCGACATCCCGCCGTCGGTGTGCTCGGCTGCCGAGGCCAGGGCGTTGTGCACGCCGCGGAGAATGTCGGTGGCGCTGGCCTGTGCAGCCGTCACGCACATCACCGGGACCGCGTCCAGCAGGCTGGCGCGTTCGCTGGCCACGTCGATGGGGACGATGCCCTCACCGAGCGTCTTGGCGATCGTGCGAGCGAGCGCCGCAAGGAGGAGTTCGTCGGTTGGCGCACCCAGCCACTCGGAGGCTCCGTCGAGTTCGGCGGTGAGTTCCTCGTTGTCGAGAGTCGACAGCCGCACCATGCCCGCGGCGCGAGAAGCGACCGGGACGTCATGATCCACCACGTGGATCGTTGCTAATGCAATTTCAGTAAAGGACTTAAAGGCCTCTTTAGCCGTCATACGCAACTGAGAAGCAACCATGGCCCCACGATAGCCCAAGTGTCCCAAATTTGGGATAGGCCTCCCGAAACTGTGACGGTGGTGTCAATTAAGGCAAAGCCTTCCGGTTTGCGGTTCGCACTGCCCATTTTATGAAGATTGCTTTATTGTATGAAGGGTGCCACGTACCGACGAGAACGGCAGACAGCTAAAAGCCCTGCTTGATTACCTACTTGACGGCGACGTTGACGCCAAAGACATTTACGACGCGCTCGGGATCTCGAGTAGTACGTACTACCGGCGCATCAAAGAAGCCGACTACCCTGACGCCGAAGAATTGCGCCGAGTGTCGGATAGATTCGGCGTCAGCTACCCAGACCTGCAGATCAGGTTCGGCCTGATGAGCGAACAAGAGGTGTGGAGCTACATCGAGTCTGCGCCATTCGGCAGGACCGTTCTGCGCGAGGCTTTGGACACCCGGACGCCCATCCGAGCCAGCCATCGAACCCGCGCGCCAAGGCTTTCCGAGCTGAAACCGCGCAGTGACGCGCCCCCGCTGTAGCTCTATACTTTGCTGAGTACACCGCGGCTCGAAAGCGACATTCATGGGTCTGACAACTCTTATTGCGATCACGCTTTGCTGTATCGCGTGGAGTTTGTGGATTCGCCGAGTCACATGGTCGTCCCGTTGGGAGTTCGCCGCAACTCTGAACATCGCTTTGCAGGGCGGCGCGGTACTGCTTATGTCACCGTGGGCCTCGGAGACCCTGGGCGCCTTTCTCCACTCGCTCACAGGTAAGTGGAACCTCGAGGACTACATCGGCCACGATCTGTACATCGTCGCCGCGTCGGCGGTCGTGTACAACGCGCTGGGCCGGTTGCAGCAGGATCACGAACTGCAGCGGTCGTTCAAGCAGTACGTGGAGTACCCCGCGACGCTGTGCATCCCCCTGCTGCTGGTGGCGTTCACCCTCGGTAACGGCGCGAAGATCTACAAGGCCGACTTCTTCCAGGTGCCGACCGACTTCTGGCTGAACATGTACTGGCTGCTGCTGTGCGGCACGCTCATCTACCTGCTGGGGTACGGCGCCCGGGCGCTGCTCGTCTTGCGTAAGGACCCGCGCTCACGCACGGTCGCCAACATCTACCTCGTGTCGTCGGCCGCCGGCATCGCCGCCTGCCTGGTCCGACTCGCCACCGCCTTCATTCCCCAGCTGCAGACCGTCAACGCCGGCACCGCGCTGACGTGGATATTCGCCTGCATGTGCGGCGCCGGTTTCGCCATCACCTCTGCGGAGTCCTGGCGCAAGAAGACCAGGTGGTTTTCGACCGCCAAGCGCTGAGCGGAGTTCGGCCTAACTGTACTGCCCAGGCAGGTTGGTCAACCGCGTTATAGGCGGGACCTT
>NZ_JAMQTI010000032.1:0-72295 GCF_032883055.1 Mycobacterium sp. 29Ha | reverse complement strand
GTACAACTCGTAGTAGTCCCATCTCGGACTTACACAGAATTCGTGACAGGCTCCGTGTCGGTGCTACGCCAATGCGAACACATACCGACGACTGTTCGCACGGACACAAACGCCGAACGACGTTATACGGCAACCGCTTTGCGGCTGCCGATGCACCACTAGCGCGACTATCGACACGCGCGACCTGCACCGATACCGCCTGGCGCTGCACCGATACGGCATGACACCGGATCATCGACGTTGTGGAACCCGATCACCTAGAGACTGTGGGGATCAATCTGCTTGTGTCAGAGCGTGTTAGACGTGTTGGCGACGTGGGATGATGACCAAGACAACCCCGCACATCCGACAGGAAGCCCAACGCATGACCGCACCACGGAAACGCCGCGCCGGTGTCGAGGACCGGTGGACCCGCACTGTCCGCCAACCTGACGGCACCACCAAGACCGAGCCATCCGCGGCGCACGGCAAGGGGTCACGGTGGCGCGCCCGCTACGTCGGCGACGACGGCCGCGAACGCGAGAAGCTGTTCGGGCGGAAGGCCGACGCGCAGACGTGGCTCAACAACCAGGTGAGCGATCAGGTGACCGGCATGTGGACCGACCCGGCGAAGTCGGCGGTCACATTCGGCGCGATGGCCGAGCGGTGGATTGCCACGAAGGCCACCCGGTCGCCGAAGACCGTCGCCGGGTACCGATCCCTCCTCGACACCATCGTGTTGCCGCGGTGGCGAGACGTGCCGCTGCGCGACGTCCGGTACGACGACCTCCAGGTGTGGATCACCGGCCTGTCCGCCGACGGGTCGGTGCGGTTCGAGGGCAAGGGTCTGTCGGCGTCTCGGGTGCGACAGACCCATCAGCTCGTGGGGGCGGTGCTCAAGTTCGCGGTGCGCGCCAAGCACCTGCCCGCCAACCCGGCCGACGGCATGGACCTCCCCCGCCTGTCCGAGGTCGAGCAGCGGTACCTCACCCACGACCAACTCCACCGCGTCGCCGTTGCGTCCGGCCACCTCCGCACGCTCGTCCTTCTGCTCGGCTACTGCGGTCTACGGTTCGGCGAAGCGGCCGCCCTTCAGGTCGCCGACGTCGACGTGGCGGCGCGTCGAATCAGGGTGCGCCGATCGGTGACGTACGTGCGCAAGACGGGGTTGGTGGAGGGTCCGACGAAGAACCACAGCAGCCGAACGGTCCCGGTGCCCACGTTCGTCGCCCGACTGCTCGCGACGGAGATCGGCGACCGGGACGGGTCGGCGTTGGTGTTCACGTCGGCGCGTGGCGGTGGCTACCTCACGCTCGGGCAGGCGCGTTACACGTTCCAGAAGGCGGCGGCCGCGGTTGACGGATGCGCGGGTGTGCGCCTGCATGATCTGCGGCACACGTGCGCGTCGTTGGCGATTAGCGCGGGCGCGAACGTGAAGGTGGTGCAGCGGCTACTCGGGCACAAGACGGCGGTGCTCACGCTCGACCGGTACGGGCACCTGTTCCCCGACGACCTCGACGCCGTGGCGGACGCGTTCGACACGGCCGCGGAAGCTACTGCGGGCGGTCTGCGGGCGGTCGTGTCGTAGAACGCAATCAGCCCCCCTCGAAAGGGGGGCTGACCTGCGTGGCAGGTACAGGATTCGAACCTGTGTAGGCGTAAGCCGACGGATTTACAGTCCGCTCCCATTGGCCGCTCGGGCAACCTGCCTGGGTGCTGCACCACCCGGGTACCGGTTTGGTGCGAATAGCAGGGTACAACGAGGATGGCGCTAAGACGAAAACGCACCAGACACCAGGAGGGCCGAGTCCAATGGCGGATTCATCGTTTGACGTCGTGAGCAAGGTCGACCGTCAGGAGGCCGACAACGCACTGAACCAGGCGGCCAAGGAGCTGTCCACGCGATACGACTTCCGCGGCACCGACACCTCCATCGCCTGGCAGGGCGAGGAGACCGTCGTCATCACGTCCTCGACCGAGGAGCGGGTCAAGGCGGCAATCGACGTCTTCAAGGAAAAGCTGATCCGTCGCGACATCTCCATGAAGGCCTTCGACGTCGGCGAGCCGCAGGCTTCGGGCAAGACCTTCAAGGTCAGCGGCCAGATGAAGCAGGGCATCAGCAGCGAGGACGCCAAGAAGATCACCAAGATCATCCGCGACGAGGGCCCCAAGGGCGTCAAGGCCCAGATCCAGGGCGATGAGATCCGGGTGTCGTCGAAGAAGCGCGACGACCTGCAGGCCGTCATCGCCCTGCTCAAGGGCTCCGACCTGGACGTCGCGCTGCAGTTCGTCAACTACCGCTGACGCCCTAGCCGATCGACACCAGCTCGCCGATCGGGTCCCTCGGCAGATCGCCGTCAGTGACGGCGGTCACCGACATCCAGTTCAGGTTGATCCCGCCCCTGTGGTTGTCCAGAAAGGCGGTGTCGGCGGCGTCGCGACCGGTCGCGATGCGGACCAGTGTCTGCCGCGGCGCCAGCAGGGTGGCGTCGACGACGCGCCACTGCCCCTCGACGAACGCCTCGGCCACCGCGTGGAAGTCCATCGGGTACAGGCCCGGCGCGTACACCGAGACGACGCGGGCCGGAACGAACACCGCTCGCAGCAGCGCCACCACCAGGTGCGCGAAGTCGCGGCAGACTCCGGCACCGGCGAGCAATGTGTCCGCCGCCCCGTCGATCGGGTCGCTGGACCCGGGCACGTAGTTCAGCCGCGTACCCACCCATGACGACACCTTCTCCAGCAGCGTCGTCGAATCGACGTAGTTACCGAATTCCGTTGCCGCGAACCCGAAGAACTTGTCGGCCTCCGCGTAGCGGCTCGGCCTCAGGTACACCGACTTTTCGTACTCGGTGACCGGCGGCGGATCAGCTCGTCCGGTGACGGTCGCGGCATAGTCGACCTTCAGCAACCCGCCTTGAACGTCAAGCTTGTGGATCCTGTTGCCATGCGTCCCGCTTATCTCCAAGGGCTGCACAGGTTTTCCGTCCAACACGAAGGACAACGATTCCGACACCTCAGCATTGACGTGCGGTGCGACGGCGATCTGGAACTCCAGTTCGGTCGGCGCGAGCACCTGGACTTCGAGCTGTGCGCCCACCTCTCGCCTCATGCTGCTGATGATGCGCCTCTCGGTCGGGTTGTGCGAGCCATACGACGGGCGTGGGACCCGCCAGGGGATCTACCCGCATTCAGTCGCCACAAACCGGTCCGCGCGACTCGCCGACAGTCATACCCTGATCGGCATGGCACCTGCGCAACGCGAACCCAAGGTCGTCGTCCTCGGTGGAGGCTCATGGGGCACCACCGTGGCGTCCATCTGCGCCAGGCGCGGGCCGACGCTGCAGTGGGTGCGTTCCCAGGAGACCGCCGACGACATCAACGACAAGCACCGCAACACCAAGTACCTCGGCAACGAGGTCGAGCTGGCGCACACGCTCAAGGCCACCACCGACTTCTCCGAGGCCGCCGAGTGCGCCGACGTCATCGTCATGGGCGTGCCGTCGCACGGCTTCCGTGGGGTCTTAACCGAACTCGCCAGGGAGCTACGACCTTGGGTGCCGGTGGTGTCTCTGGTCAAGGGTCTCGAGCAGGGCACGAACTATCGGATGAGCCAGATCGTCAACGAGGTGCTGCCCGGACACCCCGCAGGTATCCTCGCCGGGCCGAACATTGCGCGGGAAGTGGCCGAGGGCTACGCGGCCGCCGCGGTGCTCGCGATGCCCGACCAGAGTCTCGCAGCGAACCTCGGAAAGCTGTTCCGCACCAGGCGATTCCGGACTTACACCACCGATGACGTCGTCGGGGTGGAGATGGCAGGTGCACTCAAGAACGTGTACGCGATCGCGGTGGGGATGGGCTATTCCCTTGGCATCGGTGAAAACACCCGCGCGATGGTGATCGCCCGCGCCCTTCGTGAGATGTCGAAACTCGGCGAAGCGATGGGCGGTCACCGCGACACCTTCGCGGGCCTGGCCGGCATGGGCGACCTAATCGTCACGTGCACGAGTCAGCGCAGCCGCAACCGCCATGTCGGCGAACAACTCGGTTCCGGCAAGTCGATCGAGGAGATCATCTCGTCGATGAATCAGGTTGCCGAGGGAGTCAAGGCCGCGAGCGTGATCATGGAGTTTGCCGACAAGTACGGCATCTCCATGCCGATCGCGCGGGAGGTCGACGGCGTCGTCAACCACGGTTCCACGGTCGAACAGGCCTACCGAGGTCTGGCCGCCGAGAAGCCCGGACACGAGGTGCACGGCTCAGGATTCTGAGCCGCGCCTATCCACCGGAGCTCAGTTGAAGTAAGGGTTGGTGCCCTCGGGTCGATCCAGCAGCGGGTTGATGCCGCCGTTGATGATGAAGCTGCCCGCCGGGCTGAGCACGAACCCGGACTGGTTGCGGCTGTCCGCGCAGGTTGTCACCGACCCGTCGCTACCGCAGCTGACCGTCTGATAGCTCAGGCGCGAACCCGCCGGAAGTGGCTTGGCGTCGACGTTGGCGAACACATCCCCCGCCGAGTTGGCGAAGGACGGGACGCCGGGACCACCGCTGACGAGGTTCGCACCCTCGGGCGCCCCGGGGATCGGGCCGCTGCAGCCGTAGCCGCCGTTGCGCTGCAAGACGCAGGTCAGACCGTCGGGCGTCTTGAACGCATACCACTGGTTGTCCATCACCTGGTACTCCGACAGCTTCATCGGCGCGTACGCGTTCACGTTCGGTGGAGGTGGCGGTGGCGGCGGTGCCGGCGGCTGGGCCATCGCGACGCCCGGCAGTCCGATGAGGGCCGCCCCCGCAGACGCCACGACGCCGATCAGCATTCTGTTCAGCACGGTCCACACCCTAGATGGTGCGGTTGTGACTCGCAGCATGCCCGTGTCATCGCCGGTCAGGGCGGCGGCGTTACCCGATCAGTAGTACCGATCAGGCCCGCGGCCGGCCATCGCCTCCAGCCGGGCGATGCGATCTTCCATCGGCGGGTGCGTCGAGAAGAGCTTGCCGATCTTCTCCCCCGCCCGGAACGGGTTGGCGATCATCAGGTGCGCCTGGTCGGCGAGCTGCGGCTCCGGCGGCAGTGGGGCCTGCTGCACCCCCATGCTGATCTTGCGCAGCGCACTCGCCAGCGCCAGCGGATCACCCGTCAACTCGGCTCCCGACTGATCGGCCTGGTATTCGCGCGACCGCGAAACTGCCAACTTGATCACCGTCGCGGCGATCGGCCCGAGCAGCGCAACCAGAAGCATCGCAAAGGGATTCGAGCCACCCTCGCGGCTGCCGCCGAACATACCGGCGAACTGGGCGACGAGCGCCAGCGCCGTCACCACCGACGCCATGGCACCTGCCACACAGGAAATGAGGATGTCGCGGTTGTAGACGTGGCTCAGCTCGTGGCCGAGCACCGCGCGTAGCTCGCGCTCGTTGAGGATGCCCAGGATGCCGGTCGTGCAGCAGACGGCCGCGTTGCGCGGGTTGCGTCCCGTCGCGAACGCGTTCGGGGCCGCGGTGTCGCTGATGTAGAGCCGCGGCATCGGCTGGCGTGCCGTGGTCGCCAGTTCGCGCACGATCTTGTACATCACCGGTGCCTGCATCTCGTTCACCGGCTGGGCGTGCATCGCCTTCAACGCCAGCTTGTCGCTGTTGAAGTACACGTAGACGTTCATGCCCACGGCGAACAGGACGGCCAGATACATGATGTTCCGCCCGAACAACGCGCCGATGAAGACGATCAGCGCCGAAAATCCCGCGAGCAGCACGAACGTCTTGGCGGTGTTGGCGTGCGGATGCCAGGTCATTGTGGCTGTCTCCTACTAGGCCGACTACGGATACCGAGACGTTTCACGCTCTTAACGCATAGACAGGCTCGGCAAGTTCCACGGCACCGTCAGCCGTGGCGATTGGCCGTGTAGTCGGCCAGCGTCGCCAACGCCTGGCGCCCGGGGCTCTCCGGCAGGTTCGCCAGCTCCTCGCGTGCCTGCGCGGCGTACTCGGCGACAGTCTGCTTGGCCTTCACCATGCCCTGCGAGGCACGCAGCAGGCGCAGCGCCTCGGCCAGGTCGTCATCGTTCTCGACGGGGCCGGCGAGCAGCTCACGCAGCCGGTCGGCGTCGGGGCCGGTGTCCCGTAGCGCGTAGAGCACCGGGAGGGTGTGCACGCCTTCGCGCAGGTCCGTGCCGGGCAGTTTGCCGGATTCGTCTGGATCGCTGTCGATGTCGATGATGTCGTCGGAGATCTGGAACGCCGTGCCGACGATGCCGCCGAGGCGGCTCAACCGTTCGATCTGCTCCTCGTCGGCGCCGGAGAACGTCGCTCCGAACCGGCCGGACGCCGCGATCAGGCAAGCCGTCTTCTCGTACACCACCTTCAGGTAGTGCTCGACGGAGTCGACATGGTCGGCCGCGCCGCGGGTTTCCCGCATCTGTCCCGTGACCAGCTGGGCGAACGTGTCGGCGATCACGCGCACCGCCTCCGGACCCAGCCGGGAAACCAGCCGCGACGCCGTCGCGAACAGATAGTCGCCAGCGAGGATCGCGATGTTGTTGCTCCACCGCGCGTTCGCGCTCGGCGCACCGCGACGCACCTGAGCCTCGTCCATCACGTCGTCGTGGTACAGCGTCGCCAGGTGTACCAGCTCGATGACGGCGCCCGCCACGTCGACCTGCCACGCATCGGGTTCGGGGCCGAGGCGCGCCGCCAACACCGTGAACAGCGGGCGGAACCGCTTACCGCCCGCCTGGAACAGGTGCTGTACTGCCGCGGACATCAGTTCGTCGGCTTTGCCCAGCTCAGTGGCCATCAAATCTTCGATTCGGGCCACGGCCTCGCGCACATCCTGCGCAAAGGCGGGGTCTCCGAAGTCGACGCCTGCCACCACACTCGCCGGTGTCCTCACCCTGCCAACATACTGGGAGCTATGCATACGCGAGCCGATGTGGTGGTCGTCGGGGCCGGGCCCGCCGGTTCCGCCGCGGCGGCGTGGGCGTGCCGGGCCGGGCGCGACGTGCTGGTGATCGATTCGGCGCAGTTCCCGCGCGACAAAGCGTGCGGCGACGGTCTGACACCGCGCGCGGTTCAGGAGATGGAGCATCTCGGGCTCGGTGCGTGGCTGGACGGCCGCGTGCGACACCGCGGATTGCGGATGTCGGGGTTCGGCGCGGACGTCGAAATCGAGTGGCCGGGTCCGTCGTTCCCTGCGACGTCGAGCGCGGTCCCGCGCACCGAGCTCGACGACCGGATCCGCATGGTGGCGGTCGATGAGGGCGCAAAGATGCTGCTCGGCGCCAAAGCCGTTGATGTCCATCATGATTCGTCGGGACGAGTGGCGTCGCTGGTGCTGGACGATGGCGCCGAGATCGGCTGCGGCGAACTGATCGTCGCCGACGGCGCTCGCTCGACACTGGGACGCGTGCTCGGTCGTGAGTGGCACAAGGAGACGGTGTACGGAGTGGCCATCCGCGGGTACATCGGCACGCCGCGCGCGAGCGAACCGTGGATCACGTCGCATCTCGAATTGCGCTCACCCGAACGTGAGGTGCTGCCCGGCTACGGATGGATCTTCCCGCTGGGCAACGGCGAGGTGAACATCGGTGTCGGCGCGCTCGCGACGTCCAAACGGCCGGCCGACGCCGCACTGCGTCCGTTGATGGCGTATTACACCGACCTGCGGCGCGAGGAATGGGGCTTCGACGGAGCGCCGCGCGCGGGTCTGTCGGCGTTGTTGCCGATGGGCGGTGCCGTATCCGGGGTGGCCGGGCCGAACTGGATGCTGATCGGCGACGCCGCGGCGTGCGTCAACCCGCTCAACGGTGAGGGCATCGACTACGGGCTGGAAACCGGCAGGCTCGCGGCAGAGCTGCTGGGCACCGGCGATCTGACATCGGCGTGGCCCGCGGTGCTGTCGGCGCACTACGCGCAGGGCTTCTCCGTGGCGCGACGACTGGGGTTGCTGCTGACGATCCCGCGCTTCTTGCCTGCGACCGGTCCGCTCGCGATGAGGTCGTCGTTCCTCATGACGATCGCGGTGCGCGTCATGGGCAACTTCGTCACCGACGAGGATGCGGACTGGGTCGCGCGGCTGTGGCGGCGTGCGGGTGCGGCGTCGCGTCGGATCGACGAACGCCCGCCGTTCACCTAGTCCTCGAGGATTTGCGTCAGTACTGACACAATTCGTGCTAGGAACGACATGTGGCGAGTCCCCGCGTGCAGTTTGCGACCCGCGCCGCTTTCGTGGTCGCCGCCGTCGCGTTTGCCACCGTCGTGCCTCCGGCCGCGGCGACCGAGTGGCCTACGCTCGAGGGGACGTATACGGCAGTCTCCGACGGGCGGTGGGCCAAAACCCGCGAGGTCCGTCGCGACGAGGCCACGGTCACGAGCACCTGGACGATAACTTCGACTTGCAGCTCCCATGTCGAGTGCACCGGCCGCGTTATCAGCGATCAGGGGTGGAGCGCCGACGCCGTCTTCAGTTTCGGACTGTGGACGGTCGAACATGATGTGGTCGAATGGATTCCGTGCGCCGACGGCACTACCGCGCCGGGCAATCAACAGTTCACCTTTTATCCTGTCGATTCGACGACGTTGGTCGGCAAGGACAAAACCTTCGGGCCGAGCGGTGCGTGCGGCGTCAGTTACTGGATGACAATCGAGATGCCGTTTCGGTTGACCAAGACCGCGTGATCATCTGGGCAGCAGGTCTTTCCAATCCTTCGGCGGCGGCTCGGCGAGATTCGTCTGCCGGTAGGCTCGGCCATCCTGGGCGACGAACTGGCCAGTGCTCGGGCTGTACTGCGTGACCGCGACCGGCGGTGGGGGCCCGGTGGCGTGGTTGCCGCTCGGCGCCGCCGGCGGCGACGCAGGTGGCGGCTGCTGACCTACAGGCGGTGCGGTACCTTCGGCCGGCGCAAAGATGTTCTCGTCGAGAGTAATCCGGTCGTCGGGCGGAATGCCTTGCGAGACCAGATTGGGATCGATCGGATACGGGCCGACGACGTGCTGACGCTCGGCCACCGGTGTGAAAGGCTGCTCGCCGCTGCAAATCTCGACCGTCGGGGCGCGCTTTCCGGGATATCCCATACAGGGGTAGTTGCGTGCGCCGCGAACGGCGATCGGTGAATCTTGCGGCAGTTTGCAGTACAGGCCGTCTGGAGTGTCGATCACAGTGGTGTCAGCAGGTGATCGCCAGGCGGACGGGGGTAGATAGCCCACAGTGCACGCTGGCGGATCGCCCACTGCGATCCTGAACTCGCCCAGCGCAATTCCGGTCGGATTGTTGCCCGGCAACGCTGCCTGGACCGCGGCCACGAACGGTGGCAGAAGTACCAGTAGCTGTTCCAACGAGGCGTTGTATGTCACGCCGATCTGGCCGACTGAGCTCAGGTTCGCCAGCAGCACCGGCAACGTGGGCTTGACCTGCTCGAGTAACCGCGATACTTCCTCCGTGGCCCCGGGTCCCGCCCGCAACAGGGTCCGCACCTCGCTGTCATTACGGGCGAGCTCCTCGGTGACGTTGGCGAGGTCACGAGTCCAGATGCGCAGCGCATCAGCAGTCTGGGCTTGTGAATTCAGCAGCGGGGCAGTGTCTTCGACCAGACGACGCGGACGCTCACCGGTAGCGTCGATGTCGCGGACCAGCGCGGCAGACGAATCGATCAGTGACGCGATGTCATAGCCGGCGCCGTTGAGACCGGTGAACGATTCGTCTAGCAGGGCGGTCACCCTGCCCTTCGGGATGCTTGCCAGTAACGCGCTAACCTGGTCCAGCATCGGACCCACCTGCTGAGGAACGACGGCATCGCGCATCGGGATCACAGACCCGTCAGCCAGGTACGGCGCACCCGCGGTGCGGGGCCGCAGTTCGACATATTGCTCACCCACCGCCGATACGCTGCGCACTTCGGCCTGCACATCCGCCGGCACTCGCGGTGAACTATCTAAGGACAAAGTGGCTTTCGCGCCTTCACGAGTAGGAGCAACGTCGACGACCTTGCCGATCTGCACACCGCGATAGGTCACATTGCCGAATTGATAGAGCCCACCTGTCGTCGGCAATTCCAGTGTCACTGTGATCCGGCCGATGCCCAACAGCATCGGCACCTGAACATAAGAGAACAGCAATGCGGACACCCCGATGACCGAAGCGACAGTGAAGATCACCAGCTGAGCCTTCACCAGACCGGTGAACATCAGCGGCCACCAGACTGAGGTGGCGGCGCGACACCTACCCCTAGCGGATCGGGGGTGTAGTAGGCGTCGTAGCCCGGGTCGCCTGGTGCGGGCACCAAGGGCAGGTCCGGTCGCCCCCAACGTGTTCCGAGCATCAACCCGCGCTTGAGTCGGTTCACCGTCAAGTCGAGCACCAGGTAATAGTTCATGTAGTCACCGCGAACCGCGCGGTCGACGAGATTCTGCGGGTAAGGGAACGTGGTCGCGAACGCCAGCGCGGTGTCGAGGTCCGGCCCGACGTCGGCGAGCGCCCCCAGCGTCGGTTCGAGGTTGCGCAGATTATCGACGAAGTTCGCCTTCGTATCTTCAACGAGACCCGTTGCGGTATTGCTGAACACCCGCAACCTATCCAGCGCCGCGGTGAGGTTCGGTCGCTGGGCGACAAGGACATCGAGGGCTGGCGGAATGGTGTCCAGCGCGCGCACAATGACCTCACGCTGGGCTGCGAGGCGGGCTGCGAGCCGATCCAGCGCGTGAATCGAGGCGACGACGTTATCGCGTTGTGAATCGAGTACACCGACGAATCTCTCGAACCGCCCAAGCAACTCGCGCACCTCGCTCTCGCGACCGGACAGCGCGACGCTGAGATTGTGGATGACGTCGCCGATCTGGCCCAACCCTCCCGTGTTGACGATCGCCGACAATGACGACAACGTCGCCTCAGTGGACGGATAAGTGGAGGAGCTGTCGAGCGGAAGTGTTGAGCCCGTCGCGAGCCGGCCGAACGGCGCATCCCCTAGCGGTGGGTTCAACGCCAGGTGGCTGGATCCCAGCAGACTCGTCTGGCCGACAGTCGCGACCGCGTTGGCCGGGACAACGACATTCGACTTGACGAAGACCTCTACGTCGGCGTGGTAGCCACGCACCTTCATTGCACCGACACTGCCGACAACGACATCGTCCACCAGCACCGGTGAATTCGACTCCATCGTCCCGACATTGGCGATCTCGACGTGAAAGACCTGATCATGCGCGCCCCGCCCGATGGTGCCCGGCAGCGCAATCGAGTTCGTACCTGTGAAGCTACAACCCGGTACGACCAGGATCACGCTGCCCACGGCGGCGAGCAGTGTTCGAACACGGGACGTGCTGCTCATCACGGCGGGCTCCCTTCGAAGGGCACCCCGACAGCCGGTGGCGCCACGAGGGTCGAGGGCGCCGCCTCGGCGGGCAGCAACATGTCGGGCAGCGTCGGTGGGGCCGCGTCAGCGTGTCCCGGCATCAGACGCGGTTCGGTATAGATCAGGTTCTCCGGGCTGGCGGACTTGGCAAGGTAGGGGTTGAAGGGAATGGGCAGGTAGTTGAAATTCATCAGCCGCAGTGCCGGTCCCAGATAGTCGCTGCACAGTTGTGCTGTCTCGGGCGCGGTCGCATTCTCGATCGCACCGATCTGGGCGCAGATGAAATGGATGGGGTTCGAAAAGCCGTTCAGAACAGCCGCTCCGGCGAACTCGCCGGTGTCGGCGTTGTACATGTTGTACGCGTTGGCAAAGGAGTTGGGCGCCACGTGCAGGATCTGCTCGAGATCGGTGCTGTGGTCGACCAGGTTCTGCGTGACGTCCGCCAGCCGGCCGATCTGCTCGGAGGTTCGGTCGCGGTGCGTGGCGACGAAGCGGCTGACGTCTCCCACCGCGACCGACAGGCTGTTTAGTGCCGCATCGAGATCCGAGCGACTACCGTCGAGCACGCTGGACAACGTGGCGAGCCGGTCCTGGAACTGGACGATCTGCTCGCTGCTCTCGCTCAGCGTGGTGACGAAAGTCTGCAGATGACTGATGATTTCGACGATGTCGCCACTGCCGTCGGACAGCAATCGACCCACGCCGGACAGTTGAGCCAGTGTCTGCCGCAATTTGGCCCCGTTTCCCTCCATTGCGGAGGCCGCGCTGTCGATGAAGCGCGCCATCGCCGGGGTCGACACCTCGCTGTTGGGGCCCAAATCGGTTGCGAGTCGGGTCAGCTGGGCCTTCACCTCGTCCCACTCGACAGGTACGGCCGTGCGCTCGATGGGGATGACGCCGTTGTCCGGCATGGTCGGACCGGTGTCTCGGTAGGCCGGGGCGAGCTGGACATAGCGCGCCGCAACGAGGTTGTGTGACACGATCACCGCGTCGGCCTCGGCGGGAATCGGCACGTCGCGGTCGACGTGCATCGTCATTTTCGACCAGGTGCCGTCGGGCTCGATCGCGGTGATCCGTCCGACGTTCACGCCAAGGACCCGCACCTCGTCGCCGGGATAAATTGCGGTCGTCGACGTGAAGTACGCGGTGATGACCGTCGGCGCAAAGTAGATTTGTCGAACCAGCACGAGCGTCCCCGAAAATCCCACGCACGCCAGCACGACTGCCAATACGGCGGCGATCCGGCTGCGTGCGATCATCGCGGCCTCTCCGGAATACCATTGCGCGGCCAGGGGAATTCCGCCCGCGGGCCCGCGTCGTCGGGGGGTTGGCCCGCGTCGACACCGCGGCGAAAGCCGAACGCGTAGTCGAGGAACGGTTGAAGCATCTGGCCGGGCAGGAGGTTGGGCACGAAGGCGTTGTAGTACGGGCCGTTTGCGACGGTCTCGCCCAACGTCAGCTGATACTTCGCGAAGCCCGGTAAGGCTTTGGCGATGTTGTCACGGTTCTGCTGCAACATCGCCGCCACCGAGTTCAACCTGTCGAGAGTGGGGCCGAGTTCCTGTTCGTGATCGGCCACCAGTCCGGATAGCTGTCGGGCGACGGCGGTGGTGTTGGCGAGCAAGGTGGCAATCTCGTTGCGCCGCTGCACCAGGACCGCGAGCAGATCGTTGGTGTCGAGAATCAGGGTGTCGACCTGCTGGCTGCGGTCCGCCAGGATTTCGGAGACGTTCCCGGCATGCTTCAACAGATCGCGCATCGACTCATTACGTTCGTTGAGTGTTCGCGACAGCCGGGTCAGTCCATCGAAGGTTGGCGTGAGTTGGGGCGATATCCGGTCGATGGCATCCGACAGCGCATCCAGCGACTGATTGAGGCTGGCTGTGTCCAGCCCCTCGGCGTTGGTGGTGAGCTCGTCCATGGCCTCGGTCAAGGAATACGGAGAGGAGGTGCGCGATAACGGAATCTCGTCGGTGTGCCGCATCGGGTCACGACCGGCGGGTCTAAGCACAACCATCCGTTGGCCCAGTACCGAGCCGGTGGCTATGTGGGCGGTGGTCTCAGACCCCAGCCTTACGGTGCCCGCGACGGTGAACCCGACGACCACTTCGCCGTGGCGCAGCGAGATATCCGAAACCGCACCTACTTTCATTCCGGCGACGGTGACGTCGTTGCCGAGAGCCAGCCCGCCGGCCTCGGCGAAGATGGCACGGTACTGCAGCGCCGTCGCCATCGAGACCAGTCGCTCCGGCGCGAGCCCGATTGCGACGATCAACACGCAGAGCACCGCGCCGATGACCCCGACGCGTGTGAGTCTGTTGTCACGGTATTTAAGCATCGGGCTCCGAACACCTCCCGCCCTCCTGCTTGATCCACGGGAAGACCGCCGTGCGGTTCTGCAGATCCGAAACCCGCACACTCAAGCCGCACACATAGAACTGGATGAAGTTGCCGTAGGCGCCGAGCCGCACCAGTTTTCGATAGTTCTCCGGCGCTTTGCGCAGGGCGGCGTCGATACGGTCCTTGTCCTCATCGAGGAGGGGCGCAAGCCGGTTCAGCTGTCCGACGGTAGCCGCGAGCGGTGGTCTGGACGTGGTCAGCAGATCGGCGACCGATGCGGTGCCCGCGTCGATCGAGGTGATCGCGGCACCGATCAGATCGCGCTGCTCCGCCAGTTCGGTTGCCAGCCGTTGCAGACCGTCGACGGCGTCCGAGAACTTGTCACCTTCGTGGTCCAACGTGGCCACCAGGGTGGTGAGGTTGTCGATGAGCCGCTGCACCACGTCGTTGTTGTCGGCCAGCGAATCAGCGAAGGCCGACGTCTTCGTGAAGACCGATTCCAGTGTGTCGCCCTGACCCTGGAACACCGTGAGCAAAGCCGACGTCAACGCGTTGACATCCTGCGCATCCAGGCCCTGGATGACGGGTTTGAGTCCACCGAGGAGCAGGTCGAGATCCAACGCGGGTGCGGTGCTGGCTTCGGCGATCTCGGCCCGCGCTGCCAGCCGACGGGTCGAGCCCGGGCCGTCGAGAAGTTCGAGATAGCGGTCTCCCACCAGGTTGAGATAGCGCACCGCGAGTCGGGTGCCCTCGGTGAGCACCACCTCGTCGTCCGCATCAAAGTGCACTACCACCTTGTTGTCGGCGCGCAGCGTCACGCCGGTGACCGTACCGACCCTGATTCCGGCTACCCGCACGGAATCACCTGCGCTCAAACGTGATACATCCACGAAGACAGCCGAGTACTCGGTGGTCGAGCTGGTTCGGAACTGGCCGAACACGACGAACAGGGAGGCGGTGAGCACCGACATCACAGCTGCGAAGACGGCGAACTTCACGGCCGTTGCCCATCGGCGAGGGCGGCTCATCCCGGTTGGCCGATCTCTGCACTGTTACGCGGTGGACCGTTCAGGGGCCCGAACAGCCATTGTTTGAGGCCGTCGGCGTTGAGCAGCAACCCCTGGTTGCCGTACTCCCACGGGTTCGCGCCGACGTCGGCGACGACGAACGGCGGGTGCTGACCGTAGGCCAGCCGCGGCAGATCGTGGCACTGGGGGCCGCCGGTGGCGGCGACCCTGGGCAGGTCACCCGGGTAGCGATAGCGGTCCTGACCTAATAGCAGGCTCACCGAGGCGACGACACCAGGTTCGGGCGACGGCGGATTCTTGGCGGCCGGGAGCACGCCTTCGACAGCACAATTGATGGCCTCGTGGTATTCGCTGGTCAGCGTGGTTGTCGGGAGTAGCAGACGCAGCACCTCGGTCAGCGCCCGCCGGTTTCCGCCGATGACATCGTTGCCGATATCGGCCAGTCCGATGAGTCCAAGCAGCAGCGCATCGAGATTGTGTTGTTCGGCGACCACCGTCTGACTCACCGTCGCGACGTGGTCGGCGATACGCAGGAGGTCCTCGGCGGCGTCGGCATAGGCGCCGAACACCGATGGCGCGTCCGTGAGGTCCCGGCTGAGAGCGGGTAACGCCGGATCGAGCTTGCCCAGAACGGCGTTGAGCGTCGAAAGCATCTGACCCAAGGATTGGCCGCGCCCGTTGAGTGCCGTGGCGATTGCCCCCAGCATCTGATTGATCTTCACCGGATCGACCGCCGACAGCAGAGAGGTGAGCTGCTCGAACACGGTGTTGATCTCGACTGTCACTTGATCGGCCTGAATCACGGCACCTTCGGCGATGTTGTGTGGCGACGGCTGTGGCGGGTCTACCAATTGCACGAACTTGGCGCCGAACACCGTCGTCGACGCGATGTCGACCACAACATTCGAGGGAATCAACTGCAACGCAGCGGGATCCATCGCCAGCCTCAGTGCCGCCTGGCCGTCGGGCAATGCGTCGATGGCGCTGACCCGGCCGACCTCGGCGCCGTGCAGCTTGACCTTGGCGTCCGGATTCATCACCAGGCCGGCACGTGGCGACAACACCGTGAGAGGCACGGTTTGGGTGAAGCCGCCGCGGAACATGGTGGCGGCCAGCACGATGACACCGACGATGGCGACGACCGTCACCAGCCCGACCAGCGGACGGCGGAATGTCGTCCACCGTGTTTTGCTGCGAATACTATTGGCGCGCAGCCGATGTCGGGTCACTGCGCCAAACTTCGTGGACGGGGTGTTACTCGTCGAACACCCGACCGACAGTCCACGCTGCGTCTCCTTTCACGACGTGGAGGAGTACTCTGCCACAGATCATGTCAGGACTGACACAAATTTGCCATACTGCGGGCAACGGTAAATTACGACAGCGGCCCGAGACCCGACCGGACGAGATTCATCGACGTAGCCGTGATCTCGCCGAGGTCACCGCCGCAGCCGTTGCGGCCCCAGTGCTCCACGGCTGTCACCAGCGCCGCGGCGACCACCGCCCCGGCCACATCGGCGACCAGGTCGATGTCGGCCACATCCTGATATCTGTTCCTGATGAAGTCGGTCAACACTGCGGCGAACGATGACTGCACGACTCGTAGGTGCCCGGCGATCCGTTCGGCGCTGATCAGTTCCGCCCTGGCGGTCGCGGCCTGCCGTACCACCTCGATGTCGAACGGGAAGCTGACAATGCTTGCGAGCACCGCGTCGAACAACGATTCCGTGGGAGGTCGCTGCTCCAACGCTTCGGCCAACCACTCCACCTGGGTCTCGTAGTCCTGGAACAGCACCGCTTCCTTGGTGGGAAAGTGCCGGAAGAAAGTCCGTTCGGTGACCCCGGCCTCGCGCGCCAGCTCGGTGACCGTCACGTTGGCGAACCCCTTGTCCGCGAAGCTGGCCAGCGCGGCGCGCCGCAGTGCCTCACGGGTCGAGCGTCGCCGCTGCTCATGAAGGTTGGGGGCGGATGCCATGGTGCGCCGATCGTAGCCCACCCTTGAAAATTTATGTCAGTACTGACATATTCCTGGTGGACCGCTGCATTGCGAAGGAGAACAGGCCATGAGCGAATATGACGCGATCGTCGTCGGTGCCGGACACAACGGGCTGACGGCTGCGGCCGTGTTACAGCAGGCAGGAATGCGCACGCTGTGTGTGGAGGCCAACACCTACAGCGGCGGGATGGCCGCGACCGTTGAGCTGATCGAGGGGTTTCGCTACGAGATCGCGGGCTCGGTGCAGTTCCCCATGCCGCCGCAGATCGCCAAGGAGCTGGGCCTGGACACCCTGCCGACCGTCGACGCCGAGGTGCAGTCGGTGAATCTCGGCGACGCCGGCGAGGAGCCGCTGATCTTCTACCGCGACCCCATCAAGTTCATGACCCATCTGGCCGACAAACACGGCATGGAGGCCGTCGCTGGGATGGCAGGACTGATCGGGTGGTCGCAGGGTCCGGCAAAGGCGCTGGGCCGCTTCGACGTTCGCACACCGCCGAAAACACTTGACGAGATGTACGCGTGTGCCGCCAACGAGGCCGAACGCACCGCGATCCACGACGTGATGTTCGGCTCCGCGATGGACGCCATCGACCGCTACCTTCCCGACAAGGAGAAGCACGCGGTGTTGCGCGGCATGCTGGCATTCCTGGCGATCAACTCGACCTACCGGGGGCCCTACACTCCGGGCAGCGCCACGTGTCTGGCGTGGGCGTTGGCGGTGCCCGACGACACGACCGCCATGATGACCAAGCTCGAAGGGGGCATCGGCGCGCTGTGCGACCATCTCCGTGAGTTGTTTCTGTCCTCCGGCGGTGAAATCCGTTATCGCACAAAGGTGGATCGCATCCTGGTGTCTGACGACCGCGTCACCGGGGTTCGCCTTCGCGACGGATCCGAGATCAGCGCGCCGGTGGTGGTTTCGAATCTGTCACCGGACTACACCCTCGTCGATCTGGTGGGCGCCGACCTGCTGCCCGCCGACCTGGTCACCCGGATCAGCGGCCGTGACCACCGCGCATCGTTTGTCCAACTGCACTTCGCCCTTGACGGCCTACCCGAATTCGCGCCGCCCTACGACTTCCTCAATGATCCCGAGATGCTCGGGTCGGTGGCGATCTTCAATTCGCCAGAAGAACAGCAGCGCCAGTGGGACGAATGCCGGCGCGGGATCGTGCCGGACAACCCGTCGATGGGCATGCAGATCCCGTCCGTGCACGACCCGAGCATGGCGCCACCGGGAAAGCATGCCGCCAGCGCCTTCGCCTACGCGCTACCCGTCGAGAACAGCCGGGACACGCGCAAACTCAAGAACGAGATGGCCGAGAAAGTCATCGACAAGATCACCCGGTATGCGCCCAATTTTCGCGATATCCAGATCCGCCTCATCACCTTCGCGCCGTATCACATGGACACCATGTTCGCCGCCCCGTCCGGCGACTTCTGCCACGGCCTGCTGCACCCAGATCTCATGGGGCCCAACCGGCCCGGGCCGAAAGGCTTCCTGGACATGCCGATTCCGATCGACGGGCTCTACCTCGGCGGGGCAGGCTGTCACGGTGGCCCGGGCATCACATTCACCCCTGGCTACAACGCCGGATACCAGGTCATCGAGGATTTCGCCGGCAGCACCTAGACAGACGACGAGGACCCCGAATCGCTTGATGAGGATCCGGAATCGCTTGATGAGGATCCCGAATCGCTTGATGACCAACCGGAGTCGCCCGACGACGAGCCCGAATCGGTCGAGAACAATCCGACGGCGCCTCCGAAGAACGGATCCGAACTGCTCAACGAGCTCGAAGACCCGCTTGTACCGGATCGACCCGACTGTTTCCGCTTCTGCAGCGCCATCGCGATCTTGACGTCCTTGGGGGCCTTCTTCTTGTCTCCACTTCCGGCGGTGAGTGCCAATGCGATGAGGATGTCAGCGACGGTGATGAACAGGCCTGCCCAGTACGCCCAGCGGAGCTCCGGATCGCGCGGGGATGCGAAGAACATGATCAGGAAGATCGGGCCGACGATGCCGAAGACGAACATCATGGCCTGAATCAGCAAGTACCGCTTGAACGTCTCCATGTCGGGTGCAGAATATCGCGCATGCCCGAGGTCTACCGCGCACCGATGCGGTCCCGCCGCGACGACATCGATCCTCGATCGACGGTCGATCGCGCGCTTGCGATCGGAGTCGTTGGCTTCGGTGACGCGGGCGGCGGCGAGCGTCTCGATCGCCGCGTCGCGCGGTTCGCCGACGTGGCCGACGGATCGTTCGTGTGGACTCGCGACGCCGACGGTCTCTATTGGCTCGGCCGTATCGAGGGACCACTGTTCTACGACGATGCGGGCGCCGCCGTCGATCTCGTTCACGTCCGGCCGTGCCGGTGGGTCGACGAGCCAATTCTCGAACCGGAGGTTCCCGCCGCGGTGCTGGCGACGTTCGCGCGAGGAGGTCGCAACTTTCAGCAGACGCACGACCCGAATGTCGGCGAGCAGACGGCGGCGATTTGGCGCAGGCGCCGTCCGGCGCCCTGACAAGGGCCCGTGAAAACCTTTGCTGGAGCGGGCGATTTGCACAGCCCGGCTAAATGTAAGCCCTGCTAGAGGACCTATTCTCAAACGCTCCGCGGGATTACTCTGGAGTGCACCGGCGTTCCCACAAGCATCGGCGGAAGGAATCCACGATGCGCAAGCTGACAGTTCGATCAGCATTCGCGGCATTGGCCATTGCGGCCGCCGCGATGGGCACGGCCACGATTGCGAGCGCCGCGCCCGCCGGCCCGTGCGAAAAGGTCACGTCTGTCGGCGTCTGCCAGCCCTTCGATCAGCAGCAGCAGCAACAGCAACGCATCCGGTCACCACAGCAGGGCATGGGTGAAGTGGTCGTGCCCGGCCTCGGCTCCAACCCGCTGACCCTCGGTTAGCCGCTCAGCGACTTCGCGAACCCACTCACGTCGCGGATCGAGGCGTGAAACACCTCCGGCATCACGTGCGGCAACAACAGGTCACCACCGTGGCATGTGCCGGCGACCAGCCGGCCCACCGTCGGCACCCCCGCCTGCAGAAGCCGGCGGTAGTACTGCAGCCCCTCGTCGCGCAGCGGGTCCAACTCGTTGACCGAGATGACATGCGGCGGTAGGCCCGCCAATTCGTCGTCGGTGGCCACCGCGGCCCAGCACGTCGCGTCGTCGCTATGGCTATCGGCGGGGTCATAGAGCGATCCGAGCAGTGCCAATTGGTGGCATGTGACGAAGTACTCGTCGTTCTCGGTGAGTGACGGCAGATCCTCACACGCTTCGAGCCAGCGGTTCGAAATGTAGGGACACTGCGCGTAGAAGCCGGCGATCTCGTGCAGCCACCCTTCGCGCTTGGCCTTGTGCGCGACGGTGAGTGTGAGGTTCCCGCCGCCGGACTCGCCGGACACGATCAGCTGTGCCATGCCGAGCTCGCCGCGGTTCGCGGCGGCCCATCGGACCGCGGCCGCACAATCGTTCAGACCTGCGGGGAACGGATGCGGTCCGAGCTTGCCACCGGAGTTGCGGAACTCCACACCGATCACGACAACCCCTGTGGCAGCCAGATGTTCGCGCAGCATCATGTATCCGATGTCCGCTGCGGCGCCGATCGCCATGCCGCCACCGTGCAGGTGCACGATGCCCGGGATCGGACGGTCGGCGCCGTCGGGGCGGCTGATGTAGAGCGCGATGTCGTTGCCGTCGTCACCGCTGATGGTGGTCGTCGTGGTGGTCACACCGTCGGCCGCAGACGCCGATTGCGCGAACACGTCGAAGATCGCGCCCATCCCTTCTTCGCTCATCGTGGCGAACGCCAGCCGCTCCTCGAGGGGTGCGTCGACCGCCAGCTCGATCGGCGGCAGCCGACCGTCGAGCCCGAACTCGGCGAGCGCCTTGACCATTCGCGGGTCGGAGCGGGGATCGGTGGCGAGTGTCGAATCCGGATCAGCGTGACGTCCATAGGCCATGGCGCGACCGTACAACCGGGTCGTGTGTCGTGGCCCGGGTTTGGGTAGCTCCGTCGTGTGCGCGAAGCTGATTCAGTGTGACGGTTTGGTCGCAGCGTGCAGCGCGACAATGCCGCCGCTGAGGTTGCGCCACCGCACCGCCGACCAGCCCGCGTCGGCGATGTGGCGCGCGAGGTCGGGCTGGTCGGGCCACGCGCGGATCGACTCGGCGAGGTAGACGTAGGCGTCGGGATTCGACGACACCGCGCTCGCCATCCGCGGCAGCGCCTGCATCAGATACTCCTTGTAGGCCGTCGCGAACAGCCTGTTCGTCGGCGTTGAGAACTCGCACACAACCAGCCGCCCGCCGGGCCGAGTCACCCGGGCCAGCTCGCGGAGCGCCGCTCCGTGGTCGACGATGTTGCGCAGCCCGAAGCTGATGGTCACCGCGTCGAACACGGCGTCGCCGAACGGCAGCTTGGTGCCGTCGGCCGCGACCTTGGGCACCTTGCGCGCACTGCCCGCGGCGAGCATGCCGACGGAGAAGTCCGCGGCTACACACCACGCCCCCGAGGTCTCGAGCTCCACGGTCGAGACGGCAGTGCCGGCGGCCAGATCGAGCACCTGGTCGCCGGGGCCGATACGCAGCGCCTCGCGCGTCGCCCGCCGCCAGAAGCGGTCCTGCCCCAGAGACAACACCGTGTTCGTGAGGTCGTAGCGGCGCGCCACCCCGTCGAACATCGATGCGACCTCGTGGGGATCCTTGTCCAGCGTCGCGCGGTTCACAACGGCGACGCTACCTGTCAACATCCGGGCGTCGGGAATGGAATGCGCCCCAGCGGGCATTTATCCGCACATGGCGGAAAAAGTTTGGTTCATCACCGGTACTTCGCGTGGCTTCGGGCGAGAGTGGGCAATCGCGGCACTCGAGCGCGGCGACAAGGTAGCAGCGACGGCGCGGAACACGTCGACGCTCGACGATCTGGTCGAGACGTTCGGCGACGCGCTGCTGCCGATCCAACTCGACGTGACCGACCGTGATGCGGACTTTGCCGCTGTGAAACAGGCGCACGACCACTTCGGTCGGCTCGACGTCGTCGTGAACAACGCGGGCTATGGCCACTTCGGTTTCATCGAGGAGCTGACCGAACAGGAGGCGCGCGATCAGATCGAGACCAACGTGTTCGGTGCTCTGTGGGTGACCCAGGCGGCGCTCCCCTATCTGCGGGCGCAGCGCAGCGGACACATCATCCAAGTGTCGTCGATCGGCGGTATCACCGCGTTCCAGAACGTCGGCATCTATCACGCCTCGAAGTGGGCCCTGGAAGGGTTCTCGCAGTCGCTGGCGCAGGAGGTTGCGCCGTTCGGGATTCATGTTTCGCTGATCGAACCCGGCGGGTTCTCGACCGATTGGGCGGGCTCGTCGTCGAAACGGTCCACACCGCACCCTGACTACAAAGAGGTGCATGAAGAAGCGGACCGGCTACGCAGCCAGCGCGTCTCGGAGCCCGGTGACCCGAAGGCGTCGGCGGCCGCGGTACTCAAGCTCGTCGACGCCGAAAAGCCGCCGCTGCGAATCTTTTTCGGTGAGCTGCCGCTGCGGCTCGCCAAAGCCGACTACGAAAGCCGGCTGGCTACCTGGGAGGAATGGCAGCCGGTGTCGATCGAGGCCCAGGGCTAGGCGGCTTTGAGGCGGCGCAGGCCGATGACCTCGTCGTAATGTCCGAGCAGCTCGTCACAGATCGCGGGCCACGTCCGGGTCAGCACGCTGCGACGCGCCGCAACCGAGTAGCGCTGCCGTTCGGCGATCAGATGGTCGACGGCCGCTGGCAGTTTGGCTTCGAACTCGTCGACCGAAAGCAGCAGTCCGGTGCGGTAAGGCATGACGAGATCACGCGGACCGCCGGCGTTCGGTGCGATCGCCGGCAGCCCAGAGGCCATCGCCTCCTGCACCGCCTGACAGAACGTCTCGTGCTCGCCGGGGTGGACGAAGACATCCATGCTTGCGTACGCGGCGGCCAGCTCTCCGCCGTACAGCGCTCCGGTGAAAACGGCTGACGGCAGCATGGTTTCGAGCTTCACACGGTCGACGCCGTCACCGACGACGACCAGCTGAAGGTCGTCGCGCTCCGACAGCGCCGCGAGCCGCTCGACGTGTTTCTCAGGCGCCAGCCGGCCGACGAATCCGACGATCGGCTTATCCTGTGGGGACCACAGGCTGCGCAGGTTCTCGTCGCGCGCCGAAGGTGCAAACCCGGTGATGTCGACACCGCGCGCCCACTTGTGCACCCGTGGGATGCGATGCGCCGTCAGGTTTTCCATCGCGGCGGCCGACGGCGCCAGCGTGCGGTCGGCGCGGGTGTGGACCATCCGCGTCCACGCCCAGGCCGCCCTGGATGCGAAGCCCATGCCATAGCTCTCTGCGAAACCTGCGACATCCGTTTGGAATACGGCCACTGTCGGCACTCCGAGGTGACGCGCGGCGAGCATGCCGCCCCAACCGAGCAGGGCCGGCGAGGCCAGGTGCACGACGTGGGGGTCGAACCCGCGCAACACACTCACCATGCGGGGACGCGGCACGCCGAGCGGAAGCGACGTGATTTTCGGGAACATCCGCGACGGCACCCGGTGCACCCGGACACCTTCGTAGATCTTGTCGGCCGCCGGCTCACCCCGCGGGGTGTCCGGTGCGATGACGAGGGCCTCATGACCGGCGCAGCGGAGATGCTCGAGCACCCGAAGCACCGAGTTGGTGACGCCGTTGACATTCGGGAGGAACGACTCTGCGACGATTGCAACGCGCACGCCTCGAGAGTCCCATCGGCGGCTGTCGTCAAGGTTTCGTGCAGGGATATGTCACGCAAATAGCTCGTGCCGACGAACGGATGCTTCAGATCGGCGTTTTCGAGTACTCTGCGCTCAAAGAAAGGCGGTTGACATGCGGATTCCCCGGACGGCATCGGTGGCCATCGCTGTGGTGCTGATCCTCACCGGTTGCACTACGCAGGTGACCGGCACCGCGGAGCGGAATCCCGAACCAGCCCCACTTGTGGTGAGCGAAGACGGCTACGGCATCGTCGCCGGATTCGAGGACGCGCCGACCCGGATCGAGATCTTCACCGAGCCGCAGTGTTCCCATTGCGCGGATCTGCAGGCCGATTTCGGCGATCAGTTCGCGTACTACATCGGCGTCGGCGCGCTGAAGATCACCTATCGACCCTTGACATTCCTGGACAGCGGGGGCGGCGGCTACTCGGCGAATGTGAGCAACGCGTTGTTCCTTGCCGCCGAGGGCGATGCAACGGGAACACAGTTCCAGCGCTTCGTCGAGGAACTGTATGCACACCAGCAACGGACCAAGGGGGGACCCGGCCCCACCGACGACGAGATGGCCGACATGGCGAAGGCCGCCGGAATGCCGGACACAGTAGCCAATCGCATCGGCGATGCGGGGTCAGCGATCAACACCAAGGACATGGACGCCGCCAACTTCGAGTACCTGTACGGGATCGACCCGCTGAACACCGGGACACCAACGGTTTACGACCCGGTGAACGACGAGAAGATCGATATCTACGACAACAACTGGCTGAACACACTGATGCAGACCTGAGGCCTACGCGACCTCCTGCACCGAAACCTGCCGTCGGTCGCCGCGGCGCTCCAGGTAGGCCAGGCCCGACAGTGCCGCCACCGCGATGAGCCAGCCGACCACCGCGATGGAACCCGCCGGGATTATCGCCAGTGAGGCGTTGCGATCCCGAACCCGTACCAAATCCGGGTTGTTCGTGTCGTATTCGACGTAGATTCGCATACCCGTCTCCAGTTCGGACGGGTACAGGACACCCAGCTCGGGGCGATAGGTCACGCGGTCGGGCGTCACAAACTCGATGGTCGACCGTCGCGGTCCGGCGCTGAGCACCTCGGCGGCGGCCACGCCCATGTGCCGCTCGATCTGCCGGTCGTTACGCCACGCCCCCATCACCATGAGCACCGACTGCAGCGTCACCAGACACGCGACGAGCACGATTCCGATGCGGATCCGCCGGAACACACGCTGCGCCCGCGTCTCGGTGGGGTCGGGCGACAGTCGCGGAACCAGCTTGCGCCACAACGCGATGACTCGGCTCACAGTGTCGTCTCGTTCGCTCGGCTCACAACGCAGTCTCGTTCGCTCGGCTCACAGTGCAGCCTTGATCGACGCGTGCAGAGCTCGCAGCGACGACCGGTCGGCCTTCACCTCCAGCACCCGCATCCCGTCGAACGGCTCGTTGAGCGCCTCGACCAGGCCGTCGACCTCGATCTGCCGGCTGTCGATGTGGTACGCCCGGCACAACGCGCCGACGTCCACATCGTGCGGGGTACCGAAGATCCGCGACGAGACGTCGGAGAACCGCGGATCGCCTTGCTCGAGCAGTTCGAAGATGCCGCCGCCGTTGTCGTTCGACACGACGATGGTGAGGTTGCGGGGCGTGGGTTCGGTCGGACCGATCAGCAGCCCGGAGCTGTCGTGCACGAATGTCAGGTCGCCGATCAATGCGAGGGTCCTGCCGTCATGGGCGAGCGCGGCGCCGATCGCCGTCGACACCGTGCCATCGATCCCGGCGACTCCGCGGTTTGACCGCACCTTCAAGCCCTGGGTGTTGAGGCCGACGAGCGCGGCATCCCGAACCGGGTTCGATGCGCCCAGCACCAGTTGGTCGCCGGTGCGGACCGCGTCGGCGACGGCGGCCGCGACATGGAGTCCCGTCTTGAGCGGATGGGCCTCCAATTGGGCGCGAACGGCGTCCACAGCGTGCTTATTGACCTCGCCGCAGCGCGCCAACCAGGCGGGATCGGGTTCGCCAGTGGTCACGGCCCGCGTGCCGGTCGCTGCCGAGTTCCCCGAAACGTCGGGCCAGCGCGGGCCCGTCGTCAGCGCGTAGACCGGGACCGCCGGATCGGCCAGCAGCGTCGACACCGGCCGGTGCAGCGTCGGACGGCCCAGCATGATGACCTGCTTCGGCCGTACCAGCCGCAGGGCGAACGGATGCAGCGGGTTGGCGGCCGGCGGCGCGGTCGGCTCCGCGACGGTCGGCAGCGCGGCGAGGTTCGGGTGTACACCGGCACCGTGGCCGGCGATGACGACCGTGTCGGGCGTCAGGTCGATGTCGAGCGGCTGGTCGAAGGTGACGGGCGGCGTGAACGTCCACGGCTTGCCGTCGGGCCGTCCTTGCGGGCAATAAGTGCCGCCGGAGCCCAAGTCGTCCTGGGCGCCGGGCACCAGCGGTTCGCGCAGCGGAATGTCGAACTGCACGGGTCCCGCGTTGGCCGAACGAGATCCGGTGGCGGCCACCAGGACTCGACACGTTGCCGACCGCCACTGCGCGTTGAGGGAATTCAATTCGTCAGGCTTGGCCCCGGCGATTTCGGAGGCGAGGCCGAGGCTGATGGTCTCGCGCACCTGCGTTCCGAAGTAGCCCAACTGCTCGAACGTCTGGTTCGCTCCGGTGCCGAGCAATTCGTAGGGCCGGTTGGCGCTCAGCACGATGAGCGGCACCCGCGCGTAGTTGGCCTCCACCACCGCCGGACCGAGGTTGGCCACCGCCGTACCGGACGTCATCGCGACGCACACCGGCGCGCGCTCAGCGACGGCGAGGCCGATCGCCAGGAAGCCGGCGGTGCGTTCGTCGATGCGCACGTGTAGCCGCAGCCGGCCCGCGCGGTCGGCGTCGTGCAGGGCGAACGCCAACGGGGCGTTTCGCGAACCGGGGCACAGCACGACATCGCGCACGCCGCCGCGGATCAGTTCGTCGACGACCACGCGGGCCTGCGTAGTCGAGGGGTTCACCACTACAGACTATCGGCGAAGAATTTCAGCGCTGCGGCGTTGACTTCCTGCGGCTTCTCGAGGAATCCGAGGTGACCGGTGTCGGCAATCTCCAGGTAGTAGCCGGTACGGATGGCTTTGGCGACCTCACGGCCCAGATGCGGCGGCAGCACGATGTCGTCGGCGAACCCGATGACGAGCGTGGGCGTCGTAATACTTTGGTAAGCGGGCAGCCGATCGGTCGTGGGCGCGGCGTCGGTCTGACAGCGCAGTCCAGGCGACGGCTTGGTGGGCCACATCGTGAACATCTCGGCCCAGTCGCGGACGAAGTTGTCGTTGTTCAGCGTGGCCGGCGAAAAGCTCTCCATCAGACGGATTTTCGCGTCGTACGACGCGGGTAGCTCGATGCCGGCGTCGTAGAGTTCACGTTCGGCGTCGCGGAAGAAGCTGCGCGCCCGGTCATGGCGGCCGCGGGTGGCCATCAGCACCGCGGCACTGACCAGCTCCGGACGCGCCAGCATCAGTTCCTGCGCGATGTAGGAGCCCATCGAGACGCCGACGATGCGCGCAGGTCCGGCGTCGAGCTTCTCGATCAACTCGGCGGTGTCGGCCACCATCTCCTCGACGCCGAAGTTGTCTTCGTTCTCGGTGGCACCGATACCCCGGTTGTCGAAGGTGATGCAGCGGTAGCCCGCGCGTTGGAACTCCGGCACCTGATGTAGGTGCCAGGTGCGACCCGCACCGCCCCTACCTGCGATGAACAGCACCGGATCGCCTTTACCGCGGTCGTCGTACGCCAAATCCACGCCGACGACGCTACTTGCTCACTCGACCTCGGTGAACGCCACCACCGGGATGCGGCGACCCTGCGTCGTCTTCTGGTATCCCGCGTAGTTCGGCATGAACTGCGTGGCCAGCCCGAACAGCCGGTCGCGTTCCGCGCCCAGCATTTCCTCGCCCACGAAGGTGCCCTGGTAACCGCGGGAGGTGAGCGTGACGCGGGGATTGGCCTTGACGTTGTGGTACCAGGCGGGATGCCGAACGCCCCCGTAGTTGGAGGCGACGACGATGACGCGGCCGCCGTCGGTGAAATACGTCAGCGGTGTACTGCGCTGCTGACCGGACTTCGCGCCGGTGTGCGTGAGCAGCACCTCCGGTCGGACCATCGAGATCGACAGATGGCCCTTGGTCGCCTTGATCAGCGCGCGGTCGATGCGCCAGCCGTACCGGCGCAGGAACGTCTGCCCAGGACCTGTCGCCGTGAGCCGCGCGCCGGCCCTGACCACGGCTGACGGCGGGTTGGGCGGAACCTCAGGAATTCCCACGCCTGCGACCGTATCGCGGTTGCGATTTCGGTGTCGGCAGTCGCGCTGAGCGCTCCCCGCTACACCGAAATCGACTTTTTGCGGCCGCTACGCACGCGGTCGATGGCCGCGCCCCACAGCAGCTGGACCGTCGGCGTCAACTGGTGCCCCTTGACGGTCTCGACGCTGAGCGCCGCGGTGGCCGCCGCCTTGGTCGCCGCCGACGCCTTCGACATATGACCCGAGTCGTAGGGCGGCTGGGGGTCGTACTCGATCACCAACTGCACGGCCTTGGCCTTGGCGTCGCCGCAGATCTGACCGAACAGCCACAGCCCCAAGTCGATGCCCGCCGACACCCCCGCCGCGGTCACGATCTTGCCGTCGCGCACGATCCGCTCGTCGCCGACAGGCTCGACACCGAACGGCTTGAGCATCGGCACGCACAGCCAGTGCGACGTGGCACGGCGGTCTTCGAGGATGCCCGCGGCGGCCAGGATCACCGAGCCCGAGCACACCGACGTCGTCCAGGTGGACGTCTCGTGTGCCTTGCGCACCCAGTCGAGCACCTTCTCGTCGCGGGCGTGCTCGAAGGTCGCCATGCCGCCCGGCACCAAAATGATGTCCGGAGAGGGGGTTTCGTCGAACGAGTGCGTCGCACCGATGAGCAGCACTCCCGAGTCAGCGGTGATGGGTCCCGGCTCGTGCCACACGAACCGCACCTCGGCATCGGGCAGGTTACGCAGCACCTCGTAGGGCCCGATGAAGTCCAGTGCGGTGAAGCCGGGGTACACCATGATTGCGATCTGCTGGGACATTTGGAGCCATCTCCTCTACTAGGCGAACGTCTTGCGGTATTGATCGGGCGAAATGCCCAGTCGTCGAACGAAATTGCGGCGCAGCGTCTCGGCACTACCGAAGCCGCAGCGCGCCGCGATGACCGTCACGGTGTCGTCGGTCTCCTCGAGTTGCCTGCGGGCGGCCTCGGTGCGGATCCGCTCGACATATGCCCCTGGCGCCTCCCCCACCTCATCGGTGAACACCCGTGTGAAGTGCCGAGGGCTCATCGCCGCGCGCCGGGCGAGTTCGGGAATACTGTGCGCGCCACCGGGTTCGGCTTCGATCGCGTTCTGCACGTCGCGGATCGGTGCCCGCTTGGCGCGTGGCATCCACACCGGCGCGGCGAACTGCGTCTGGCCACCGGGCCGCCGCAGGTACATCACCATCCAGCGCGCCACCGTCTGCGCGACGTCGGTGCCGTAGTCGTCTTCGACCAGCGACAGGGTCAGGTCGATCCCCGCCGTGACACCGGCCGCGGTCCAGACCTGTTCGGAGCTGCGCACAAAGATCGGTTCGGGATCGACGGTCACGGCGGGGAACTCGTCGGCCAGCTGCGAAGCGAACGCCCAGTGCGTGGTCGCGACGCAACCGTCGACCAGACCGGCCTGCGCCGCGATGAAGGCGCCGGTGCATACGCTGACGACGCGCCGCGACTGCTCGGCGGCGATCCGAATCCAACCGACGGTGTCGGGATCCCGCCGCGCATCGTCAACGCCCATGCCTCCGGGCAACACGAGTGTGTCGATCGGTTCGCGCGGGTCGGGGAACGGCTGGGCAACCAGTGCGAGGCCGGTGAGAGTGGCGGCGGGTTCGCCCGTCCGGGTCACGATGGTGACCGAATAGCCCTCGTCTGCTCGCCCCTGACTGGCCAGACAGATGGTGGCTCCCGTGAACACCTCGAACGGGCCGACCAGGTCAAGAGCCTGGACGCCCGGGAAGCCGAGGATCACCACCGATCGCACGCCTTCAGTGTTGGCCAGCGCCCGCGTGGCGTCTAGGCCGCGACCCCCACAAATTAGGACATCAGCGGGTAGCAGGCCTTGATTCGGTCGATCCACCAGCGCCGACGGTCGGAAGCCGCCGCCAGCGCGGCCAGCCGCGCCGGATCCGGCGTCACTGGTGCGACGGGCAGGAACCCGTCGACCGGTTCGGCGGGTTCGCCGACGTCGTCGACGAACAGCCCGCCGGTGCCGAGGCCGCAGGCATACGGCAAATCGGGAAGCGCGGCGGCGGCGAGCAGTCCGCGGCCGATGCCGACCGCGGAGTCGAGCGCGCTGGACACCACGATCGGGATGTCGATCTGATCGGCGATCTCGAGCATCCTGGCCACGCCGCCCAGCGGCGCGACCTTGAGTACCGCCACGTCGGCGGCGTGCTCGCGCACCACGCGCAGCGGGTCGTCGGCCTTGCGGATGCTCTCGTCGGCCGCGATCGCCACGTCAACACGGCGGCGCAGCGCAGCCAGCTCGGGCACCGTCGCGCACGGCTGCTCGATGTACTCGAGCGGGCCGTCGGCGGTCAGTGCGGCGGCCGCCTCGGCTGCCTCGTCGACGCTCCAGCCTCCGTTGGCGTCGACGCGCACCGTCGGTACCAGTGCGCGTACTGCGTTGACGCGCACCACGTCGTCGGCGAGGGTCTGCCCGGGCTCGGCCACCTTGACCTTCGCGGTGCGCGCGCCGGGAAACCGGGACAGCACCTCGGGCACCTGCCCGGCGACGACGGCGGGCACGGTGGCATTGATCGGGATGCGGTCGCGCCGGACGGCGGGGGGCGCCCGGTATGCCGCCTCGACGGCCGACGCCAGCCAAAACACCGCTTCGGGCGGCTCGTATTCGGGAAATGCCCCGAACTCACCCCAGCCCGCGGGGCCCTCGATGAGCGCGACCTCTCGAACGGTGATGCCGCGGAACCGAACTCGCATCGGCAGCGAAACGACATGCAATCCGTCGAGAACCTCATCGAGCTGCGGCACGCAGACCATACTGCCCCGCTCCGGTTCATCGATGCCGGCTTTACAGTGGTGACATGCCCACCCCTGACAAACCGCGTCCCGGCCAGGAGTCGGTGTGGGACTACCCACGACCGCCGCGGCTGGAGGAGTTCCACGGTTCGATCACCGTCGAACTCGGAGGCGTCGTCATCGCATCGACAACGGCGGCGTGGCGCGTGCTCGAGACCAGCCATCCCCCGACCTATTACCTGCCTGCCAGCAGCTTCATCGATGGCAGTCTGCGTGCGGCGGCCGGCTCCTCATGGTGCGAATGGAAGGGGCAGGCGAGTTATTTCGATCTCGTCAGCCCGCGCCGGGTGGCGTCACGGGCGGCATGGACCTATGTGTCACCGACCCGTGGATTCACCGCGATCGCCGGCGCGCTCGCGGTCATGCCTGCGCTGGTGGACCGGTGCACGGTGGACGGAGAAGAGGTCACTCCGCAGCCAGGGGGCTTTTACGGCGGCTGGATCACGAGTCGGGTCGCGGGGCCGTTCAAGGGAATACCGGGCTCCATGGGATGGTGACCTTGGTCGTCATGCATCGGTCACTTTTGGCCCGCGTTTAGACCGGCGCCTCGTGGATATAGTTAAGAAACTTAACGATGCCACGAGGGAGCAGATCTTGAAGTCAGGAACTATCGCAGGAACCGCTGTGGCGACCGCGGCGACGGCGGTCATCGGCGGGCTGGCGAGCCGCCCGGCGCAGTCGCCTTGGTATGCGAACCTGAAGAAGCCGCCGTATCAGCCTCCGCGCCAGGCTTTTCCGATCGTCTGGCCGATCCTGTACGCCGACATCGCAGTGGTGTCGGCCGCGACAATCGACGACCTGGAGCAACGCGGACTACGAGACGAGCGACGGACGTATATTGCGGCGCTGGCGACGAACCTGATCCTGAACGGGAGTTGGTCCTGGTTGTTCTTCAATCGCCGCTGGCTTGGCACATCGGCGATCGCGGCCGGAATCCTGGCAATCAGCAGCGCCGACCTGACCCGGCGCTCGGTCGCCGTCCGCGGTGGGAAGGCAGCCCCGATGGCCGCCTACGCAGCGTGGACCTCGTTCGCCACCGCGCTGTCGACTCACATCTGGGCGCTGAACAGGCGGCGTTGATGAGACTGAGCGACATACCGGGCCAGGTTGCCGAATCGATCTTGTCGATCGTCGGCATCCGCGTCGGCACCGAAGAACCCCACTATCTGGCGACCAAACTGACCGATCGGGTGGAGATCCGGCGGTACGGCCCGCGGATCGCCGCCGAAACGGCGGTGGCGGCCGACGACGAACGCGCCCGCAACATCGGCTTCCGCCGACTGGCGGGTTACATTTTCGGCGCCAATCACCGCGGCGAGACGATCTCGATGACGGCGCCTGTCAGCCAGCATCGCGGTGACACGATTGCCATGACGGCGCCGGTCGCACAGGCCCGAAACACGGAGGGCGAGTCGACGATCCGCTTCTTCATGCCGTCCAAGTGGACGATGGAGACATTGCCGCAACCCGACGATGATCACGTCACCCTCGTCGAGGTCCCGGCCGAAACCTACGGCGTCCTGCGCTTCACTGGTGACCGCAGCCCGGCGGCCGTCGCCGCTAGGACCGATGAACTGCGGAAGATCCTGAGCGACAACGATATCGAACCCGTGGGCGAGCCGGTCGCGTGGTTCTTCGATCCGCCGTGGACGGTACCGTTCCGGCGGCGCAACGAGATCGCCATCCCGGTCGAGCCACCGACGTAGACCGTCGAGCGGTCGCCGCCTTACGAGTACTGCTTGCGCAGATCCTTCTTGAGGATCTTTCCGGTCGGATTCCGCGGCAACTCGTCCTTGAAATCGACGGACTTCGGGCACTTGTACGCGGCCAAGCGCTCTCTGGCGAAGGTGATCAACTCGTCTTCGGTGGCCTCACCCTCGAGTTGGACAACGGCTTTGACGACCTCACCCCACTTGTCGTCGGGGATGCCGATGATCGCGACATCGGAGACCGCGGGATGCTCGGCGAGTACCCGCTCCACCTCGATCGAGTAGATGTTCTCTCCGCCGGAGATGATCATGTCCTTCAGTCGGTCCTCGACGAAGATGTAGCCGCCATCGTCGACGCGCCCTATGTCACCGGTGCGGAACCAGCCGTCCTCGGTGATCGACTCCTCCGTCGCCTCCGGCTTGTTGTGATAGCCCTTCATCAACTGTGGTGAGCGGAACCATAATTCACCCTGCTCACCCTCTGGCACGTCTTTGAGAGTGTCGGGATCGACCACCCGCACCTCCGCGTTGGGAACCAGCGTGCCCGCACTCGAGAGTCGCTCCTCCTTGCCCGGGTCACGGTGCGCCTCGGGAAGCAGGTGGCTGATGACGCCGCACAGTTCGGTCAGCCCGTACGCCTGCATGAAATCGGTGTTCGGCCACGCTTCGAGCGCCCGACGCAGCAATGGAAGCGGCATCGGCGAAGCGCCGTAGGCGAACGTCTTCAGCGATCCGAACAGCTTGACCGCATCCTCACCGGAGTCGAGCACCTTGGCCAGCACCGCGGGCACCAGGAATGTCCGGTTGGCACCCTTGAAGATTGCGCCGGCCAGGGACGCGCCGTCGACCTCGCGGGTCATGACGCTGGGGAAGCCGTCGTGGATTCCGAATTGCACATAGGACGAGCCGCCGACATGGAACAGCGGCATCGACACCATGTTCTTGTCGCCTTCGTCGAACTCGAACCCCTCGTGCGCGTTCACCGTGTGCGCGATGATGTTCGCCTGAGTCAGCTGCACGCCCTTCGGTTTGCCCGTCGTGCCTGACGAATACATGATGATCGCGACATCGTCGGGCTCGACATCGTCTTGACGATCGACGGGCGTAGCCGCCGCGAGCATCGCCTCGTACTCATCGCCGTCGCCGCCCTCCGGTGTCACCTCGATGACGTGCTCGACGTGGGTGAGCTTGTCGCGGATCTTGTCGACGTTGGCCCGCAGTTCCTTTCCCACGATCAGCACTTTGGCGCCCGAATCGTTGAGCACGTAGTCGAGCTCGTCGGCGGCCAGCCGGAAGTTGATGATCGCGTTGGCCGCGCCCAGCGAGGCGGCCGCCAGCGTCAGCTCCACACAGGCGGGGTGGTTCTTGTCGAGGAACGCCACCACATCCCCGCGCTTGACGCCGCGCTCCTTCAGCGCACCTGCCAGCCGGCGCACGCGGTCATTCCACTCCGCCCACGTCCAGGATCGGTCGAGGTAATCGAACGCCTCGGCGTCGGGTCGTGTTTCGGCCCAATGAGCCGTGCGTTCGTCGAGGAAGCGGGGTTCAGCCAGGTCAGACATGCTCTGAGCCTGCCACGGACACCGCCGGCGGTACCCGCGTTTCGGCCAATCCGGCCGTTTACGTGTCGTCGGCTGCCGTGTGACTGCGCTGCAGGCCTCGACGGTCGTAGATGCGGGTGACGATGCCGCCGATCAGCAGGCCGATGAGGAGGCCGATAGCCGTCATCGTCAGCGAATGCGTGAGCCCGGCGTCGGCACGACCGTCGAAGTAGAGCAGCGCCCGCGCACCAAGGAAGACTTGATGCATAGGTTCGAACTTCGCGAGCCATCCAAACACCTTGGGGGCCGCCTCCAGCGGAATCGTCGCGCCGTTGGACGGTAGTCCCAGCATGACGAAGATGAACAGGTTCACCAGCAGCCCAACCGAACCCAACACCGCGATCAACGACGTCGAGGTGATCCCGACGGCCGCAATGGTGAACGCGCCGTATGCCCAGAGCGTCCACGCATTCGGTATCGGCATACCCAACGCGGTGGCGATACCGATGTATGCGGCGGACGTGAGTACCGCCATGATGGCCATCAACCCCCATTTGACGAGCAGTGTTGTGAACCGCGAGATCTTGACCGGTTCGGCGAACCGGTACATGGGGCCGAGCTCGGCGGGTACGAAGCCGAGCATCGAGTCGACCAGTGAGCTCACCAGGATGCTGCCGGTGAACCCCGCGAGCAACAACAGCAGCGCGTAATAGAAAGCCGACAAGCCGTTGCCGGTTCCGCCCGGCAGTGGGTTGAAGTCGTTGACCTGGACATCGACAGGGCTGGTCAGTGCGAGCGAAACGCCACCTGGCAACGGTGCGCCACTGGCCTTCTGCACCTGTGCAGAGATGCGTTGGCCGATCTTGTCGCTCATCTCGTTGACCGCCTTGCCCAACGTCAACCCGGCGATGCTGGAGCCCAACTCGCCGGCCCGGGGATTGGTGGAGATCGTGATGACCGGCCGAGTCACCTGACCTGGCCGCAACGCGCCCTGGCCGAGGGCCTGCAGCTTCGCCGAGAAGTCCGACGGTATCTGGACAAGTCCGTAGATCTCCGCCCGACCCAACTGTGCTCTGGCCGCGTCCTCCGACAACACCCGCACGTCAAACTGATCGGGGTTCAGTCCCGACACCAACCCGTCGACGATCTGCTTGCCGTCGGCGCCGGCATCGGAGTTGACGACCGCGACCGGGAAATGCCGCAGATTCGGTGTCGGGTTGAGGATTCCCGCCAGGTACAACAACGCCAACGCCGAGAACACGACGAGGGACACGACGATTGGCGTCAGCCAGAACCTAGGGGTCCGGATCGTCGTCCATGGGTTTGGTGCAGCGTGCCTATGCGGTTCCGATGCGGCATGGCGATGCGGTACGGATTCGGACATCACTACTCCTGTTCTGGTTGCGGCTTTGCGGCGCAACGATGTTCGAACCGCCCAGCCGCGTCATTGTCCGTATACCTGCCTGCCCGCCAGGTAGGTCGCACGCACTTCGAGGTCGGCGATCTGCTCGGGCGGCACCGTTCGCGGGTCCGCCGAGAGCACCACCATGTCCGCGTACTTGCCCACTTCCAGCGAGCCGATGACGTCGTCGGAGTGCAGCTGCCACGCCGCGTCGATGGTCTGCGCCCGGATCGCCTGATCCACGGTGATCCGTTGCTCCGGCCCGATCACCCGACCGCTCGGTGCGGTGCGGGTGACGGCGACGCTGATGTTGCGCAGTGGCTCCTCGGGTGTGACGGGCGGATCGTTGTGCAAGGAGATGCGCATCCCCGTCGCCACCGCCGAACCACATGGCATCCAACGGTTTCCGCGCTCAGGTCCGAACAGGCCGTCGACGACGATGTCGCCCCAATAGTGGATCTGGTCGACGAACAGGCTGCAGGTGACGCCGAGATCGTGAGCGCGTTGCAGTTGGTCGTCGCGTATGGCGCCGACATGCTCGAGGCGCAACCGATGGTCGTCGCGGGGGTGCGCGCGCAGCGCTTCTTCGTAGACGTCGAGGATGGTGTCGGCACCCGCATCGCCCTGGACGTGGCAGGCCATCTGCCAGCCCTTCGGAAAGTAGGCGCCAACGATCTCGGTCAGCTGCTCACGGGTGTAGTTCGCACAACCACACGACCCCTTCGGAATGCCGACGCTGCGGGTGGCCGCGGTGTCGAGGTACGGGAACGACAGGTCGATGTTGCCGATCCACGGAGAGCCGTCGACCCAGATCTTGATGCCGGCCTGCCGGAACATGTCGTCGCCGTTGTCTGGTACCTGGTCGGTGGTCATCGCGGCGGTGGACATTTCGTAGACGCGCAGCCGCACGGTGAGGTCGTCACGCATCTGGTCGATCACCGGGCGGAACCCCGGGTCGAACGCCATCTCCGAACATGTTGTCAACCCGGCGCGGTTCAGCCGGGCGAGTTCGGCGCGCAGCATCGCCGGGTAGTCAGTGGGCTGGATCGCACCCTGCAGCAGCGGGAACACCGCCTGGATCTCCTCGGCGCTCCCGTCGAGCGACCCGTCGGCGTTCCGTCCGTACTTGGCACCCTTCGGGTCCGGTGTGTCACCGGTCAGGCCGACGCGGGCGGCCGCCGCGGAGTTGAAGTAGGCCTTGTGTCCGGAGTTGTGGATGATCACCAACGGGTTTTCGGGGGCGATGCCGTCGAGCCAGGCGAGCGTCGGGTCGGGTAGTCCGTCCTGCAGCAGCGCGTCCCAGCCGTTGAGGTAGGCGCCCTCGACCCCGCGCTTGGCGACTTCCCCTTTGATCGCCGCGACCACGTCGTCGGCGTTCGCCAGCGTGACGGGGCGAATGTCGACCATCCGGTCCGACAGCACGATGGCCTCCATCAGCGGGTGCCCATGAGCCTCGACGAGGCCGGGCATGACGCATGCGTCACCGAGGTCCTCGGTGTGCGTGTCCGGGCCGATCCAGGCCGCGACCTCAGACCTGCCACCCACGGCGACGATGCGGCCACCGGACACGGCTATCGATTCGGCAGTGGGTTGTGCGTCGTCGACGGTAAGAACGGTCGCGTTAATTACCAAGTCTGCGAAGGGCATCCGCAAAGTATGACCCGCGCGGCCGCAGCCGTGGCGCTATTCGGCTATGCGCCACCGAACTCGGGACGCAGTATCGAACGCAGCGCGACCAGCGGAATATGGGCCTGTACCGTACCGCCGTCCATCGCCCACTGCATGCGGCCGACCGTGTAGTCCAACGGGGTGTCATGACCGACGGGGTAGTCGGGCATATAGAGAATCAACTCATCGGTTGTCAACGCCCAGGCCCGGTAGCCGCCGGAGTACACCTTGTCCGGGGTCCAGCGGTCCGGGGTGAACGGATAGGTCCCAGGCTGATGCGGCGGCGGTGCGGCATCGAGGGCCGCCACGATGAACGGCGCACCCAACCGCGGGATCTCAGCCCCGTGGTCGACTCCCGGCTTGAACAGGTCGGCCAGCGTCAACTGTCGGCCGCCCGCGAAGGTGAAAGTGCGGTAGGCGTCGCTGATGATGGGCGCGTTCGGGTGGGCGAGGGCGTCGGTACCGACGGTGCCCGAGTACATCTCGTGGAAGACGACCGTCATCGCGTCCCCGTGCTGGAAGATCTGGAATTGCTCCTCGCCGAAGCTGTCTTGAGCCATCTTTCGCGCCGCATTGCGCCAGTTGTTCATCAGGTTGGTCAGGTACTCCCGGATGGTGGGGTTTTCCACCAGATCGCCGGGCAACGCCATCTTGATGTTGCGAACCGCCTCGCGCTCCGATTCCACCGACGTGCTGCAGGACTGCCCGTCCCAATGACCGCCCAGCTCACCGCACAGGGCCGGCGCTGACGCCGACACGGCCGGTGCCACGCAGAACGCCGCCCCAACGGCGACGATCGCGACGACGCAGCGTGCGATCACGGCAGTTCGACTTTGCTTGCCCGCCAACGATCGTCGACGTTCTCCATCGTCATCTTGATCCTGCTGCGGTCGACCCGGGGGTCGGGCACGCTGGTGTTGGATACCGCCTGATCCACGAACAGCAGCACGACAACCTTGTCCTTGGACGCGGACTGCACCGCCGAATCCAGCACGACACCATGCGCCGTCGCCTTGTTGTCGATGAGCAATTGCCGTAGCTGAACGCTCGACTGCGAATACATGTCCTTGAACTCACCGGTCGACCCGTCCAAAACCTGGGCGAAGTTCTCGTCGACGTTGTTGGAGTCGATGCTGGTCAAGATCTGCGCGTACGTGACGGCTGCTTGTTGAGCCTGTTGACTCGCCTGCTCGATCTGCTGGTCCTGCCATAGCTGCCAGCCGAGGTAGCCTGAAGTGGCAAGTGCGGCAACGAAGATCACCACAACTGCGCCGATTAGCAGGCGTCGCCCCCAGCGACGGTCGGTTGCGGGCTCGCTGTCGCCGACGTCGTTCCCGGTGTCGTCCGGCGCGGTGTCATCTGCCGCCTCGCCCGTTTCAGTCGGCTTCAGTTCGTCGGCGGTGTCGGCGTCATCTTTATCGGTTGTCACTGACAAGGTCATCTCCTTTGATCACTCAACGCGGTGGCTCGATGGGCAGGACGGGGCCACCGTACGGCGTGGGAATTGTGAAGCGGCCCTTCGGCGTCGGATCGGTCTGACGGCCGAGGTCGGCGCCCGGCGGCGGGCCTGCGGTGTCGTCGTCGGCGGGACGCGGTGCGTTCTTGGCTCCGCGAATCAGTACACCTGGATGGTCGTCGCGGCAGTAGGTGTACATGAACGGCTCGGGAAAGTCTGCCGAAGACGGTGGCAGACGCGGCGTTCCGTAGTCACAGAAGTACATCGGGTAGGGGTCCGCGGTTGCCCACAGTCCGTTGTCGTGCAACGTGCTGGTGATCGCGTCCAGCACCGATGTGCGGTGGGTCGGAAACAGCGCGTTCAGCGCGGGCACTCGAAGGTAGAGCAGTCGCGATGTCGTGGTCAGATTCCCGAGCAGCTGCACCATGGTGTCGGAGTTGTCGATGAACAGGGCGTCGACGTCGGACAGTGTGCCCGGCGCCTCGTTGGTGAGACGGCGGTAACCCTCACGCATCGTGTTGATCCCGGTGAACGTCTCGCTGAGATTGCCTGAAGCGACGTCGATCCCGGCGTTCTTGTCGGCGACGAGGGTGAATACGGTACGGCTGTTGCGCAGCACGCTGGTGGTCTCCGGCAACACCGAGTCGAGAGTGGACAGCAGGAAGGTGCCGCCGTTGACGATGTCGGCGAGCTTGCGCGGACCGTCCTTGCTCAGGCTCAATTCGCGTTTGATCAGCTCGATCTGCGCCGTGTCGACCTGCGCCAGCGCGCCGTCGGCATCAGCGAGCAATTCCGCCAGACTGACCGGGACGGTGGCCCTGCCCTGACTGACCACAGCGCCGTCCCTCAGGTAGGGCCCGTCACTCGACTGCGCCGCGAAATCGATGTACTGCTCACCCGCGGGCGAAAGTCCCGACACGCGTACGTCGCTGGACTCCGGGATGGGCACCGCCGAGTCGACGTCGACAACCGCGTTGACCCCCGACGGCGTGATGTCGAGTCGGTCCACCCGCCCGACCCGCACGCCGCGCAGCGTGACGTCCTGATTCGGCAGCAGCCCTGCCGAATCCGGCAGTTCGATGGTCACGCGATTGGTCGATGTCAGCGGATTCACCTGCAGCGCACCGAGGGACAAGTACGCGACGGCCAGGACCAGCGTGAAGAGCAGCGCACCGGCTGACAGCCACGCCTTCCGGCGGTATCCGAAGCGCACCGCGGCGACGAGGTGATTGGCAACGGTGGCGATCATGGCGTCCTCGGCGGGACTGCAGGGACGGAGGCCGGCGGCGGCTGCAGACCGGCTGGCGGCGCTCCCGGTGGAAGCACGCCGGGCGGTGGCGGCGGCGCGATCATCACCTCTCCGGGAACGTCAGGGTTGGGGATCACGGGCACCTGCGGGACACCTGGCCCCTTGCCGACGACCCGCTCCTGCAGCCGGTAGAGCGTGTACTGGAACGTTCCGACCAACTGGTGCCAGTTGTACCGTTTGGGGCCATGCAGCCCCGGGTCACCGGCGAACCCGATGTCGGGTATCGAGCCGAGGATCAGTCGGTCGATGCTGCCGTTGACCGCGAGCGCAGTACCGGTGGTCGACTTCACGAACGGAGGCATCAGCCGGTTCAGCGAATGCAACGTGGCGTCGGGTGTGAGCACGACGTCGTTCCATGCCCGCGCGATCTCGTTCGCGTCGGCGATCACGCTCCGGCCGCTGGCGTCGGTGCCCGCGATCGACGGGAACTTGCGCAGCTGCTCGGAGACGTCGCCGATCTGCACGACGAGGTCGGCGATCTCGCTCGTATGGACGGCCAGAGTGTCGGTGGCGGGCCGAGCCTCGGCCAGCACATCGGCGAGGCTCTGGTTCTTCGCCTCGATGGTGTCGACCAGTCGTGACGTCTCGGTCATCGCGTCGGCGATCTGGTCCGACCGCGAATTGAGCCTGCCGAGCGTGTTGTTCGTCTTGCGGATCAGCGTGCCGAAGGCTTCGCCCTGATCACCGGTCGCCTTGCCGAGGCCGTTGACGATATTCGTGAAGTTGCGCACCGCGCCACCGTTCACCAGGATCGCGGCCGAGCTGAGCACCGACTCGACCGTCGCGGCGGCGGTCGTCGAATCCAGCTCGATGGTGTCGCCGTCCTTCAGCAGCGGCGCACCGGCTTCGGCCGGGCTCGGCGGCTTGACCGCGACGAACACGTCACCGAGCGGCGTTGCCGACCGCAGCTCGGCGGTGCTGCCCCTGGGTAGCCGCACCCCGTCCATGATGCGCAACGTCGTCACGGCGGTGTAATTGCGAGCGACCATCGATTCGAGTTGCCCGACGTCGGCGCCCGCGAGTTTCACCTTCGCATTGGCGGGCAGATTGAGCGCATTGGAGAACACCGCGGTCAGCGTGTAACCGCCGGAGCCGACGCCGGGTGCGGGCAGTGGCAGGCTGGCCAATCCTTCTGACGCACAACTGGTTACGGCCAGGCAAACGGCTGCGGCCAGCGCGGTGAATCGACGGGCGAACATCACTTCTGTCCCATCGCGGCCAGACCGTCGAGCATGTAGGTCAGTCCGTAGTCCGGACCGAAGTCCTGCAATGTCCCCGTGCTGCACCCGAGCTGGCGCAGACCCATCATGTTGCAGACTTCCTTCATCGTCTGGCTGTCGAAGAGCACCCGGTCGGTGAGCACCTTGGCCCGGATGGCGCCGTTGCGTTGATCGATGATGTTGTAGATGTTGTCCAGCGTCATCGGCGCCAGATCGAGGAACTCCTCGAGATCGCGCTCATGGTCGACGGTCGTGCGCGACACCGTGTTGCCGTTGGCGACGATGCCCTTGATCGCCTCGCGGTTGGCCTCGAGAACCTCGCCTGTCTGGACGAGTACCTCGTTCAGCTTCTTGCCGGTCGTCCCGCTTCCGAGGTCCTCGTCGGCGATGACCTGGCTGAGCACATTGACGTTCGATCCGAACTCACGAAGCATCGCATCGTTGGCGGCGGCGGCATCGAGCAGTGAACTGACGTTGCGGATGATGGTCGTCAACTGGTCGCGCGTCACCGCGCCGCCGTCGGCGCTCAGCCGCAGGGCTTCCGACAGTTCACCGAGGGAATCCTTCATCTGCTGACCATTGCCGTCGGCGATGGCGGCGCTGGCGTTGACGAGGTCGGCGACCGGGCCGTTGCCGTGACCGTCACCGCGAAGCGAAACCGACAGCTTGTCGAGAACGTCTAGCACTCGGGCGAATTCGACCGGGGTCTTGGTTCGATTCAGTCCGATGGTGTCGCCGTTCTGCAGGGCCGGGCCGCCGCTGTAGGGCGGCGTCAACTCGATTTGGCGGTCGGTGAGGATCGAGTTCGAGATCGTCACCGCCTGGGCATCCGCAGGCACCTTGACGTCCTTGTCCACGGTGAACTCGACCTCGACATACCCACCCTTGGGGGTGATCTTGGTGACCTTGCCCACCGGCATGCCGAGCACCGCGACGGTGTTGTCCTCGTAAAGTCCTGCTGCATTGTCGAACTGGGCGGTGACCGTGACCGTATCCAGTCGATCCGCGGCGAAGGTCCATACCAAGGCGGCGCCCGCCACCACCGATACGAGTACGACGGCACCGAGGACAAGCGCTTTCGTTCTCATTTGCAGTCCTGGAAGTACGGAATCATGTTGAACTGTTCGGCGCGCTCGCTGATCGCACACATCCACGAGTCGACGAGCAGGCCGTTGGGCGCGTTGAATCCGACCGCGTTGCCACTACCGGTGGCGTTGGTCAGATTTCGCAATGTGACGGGGCCGGCTTGCAAAGTGCTGCGCACCAGGTCGTCGTGCTGGCCGAGCATGCCAGACAGTTCACGGATGTCCCGCAGCAAGGCCTCGAGTTGCGGGCGGTCGTCGATCACGATACCGCTGAGCGTTTCGACCAGGTTGGTGAGCGCGGCCATCATCGCGTGGAAGGTCTCACGCCGGGCGACGAACTCGCCCACCAGCGAATTGCCCTGCCGGACCAGGGTTCCAATGGTGGACTGCTGACGGCGCAGCGTATTCGTCACCGTCTCAGTGGTTTTCAGCAGGGATCCCAACTGGTCGCGTCGTTGGGCGATGATCTCCGACAACGTCTTGGTGTTGGCCAACGCCTGTGGAATGACCGGTGGCAGTGTTTGCATCTGCTTGCCGAGGACACCGAGTGTTTCGGCGAACTGATCCGAGTCGACCTGCTCGTAGGTGGTCGTCACGTCGGACAGCGCCTCCTGCAGATCGTATGGCACCTCGGTGTGTTCGAGATCAAAGGTGTTGTCCGGCAACGACCCTTCCCCTGCCGGCTGCAACGACAGGTAGCGGGAGCCGAGGATGGTGGTGATCTTGATGGACGCGCGCGATTGCGTGCCGAGCGGAATGTCGTCGCGGACTTTGAGCCCCGCTTCGACGTGGTCGCCCGCCAACTCCATGCTGGTCACCTCCCCGACCGGGATGCCCGCGATGGTGATCGGATTGCCCACCTGCAGCGCGGCTGCTTGCAGGAACTGCGCTGTGTAGTGGCGATACCCCACATCGGCGACCTTGACGAGCAGCAGCGATCCGATCAGCACCGTGACCACCGCGACGGCGATGATGCCAAGCCAGGTCTTGTTGCGTTCCTCGAGCGGGATCCGTCGCCGCCTTGGTGATTGGTCAGCCATTGGCCATGTTCCTGCACTTCGGCGAGTACTGGGTGCCCGGTCCTGGTGAAGCGGCATCGACGATGATCGGAATCACGTCGTTGAGCCCGGGGAAGAAGCCCTGGATATTGAGGTCGCAGGCGTAGGCGTTGGCGTATGGACCGTCACTGGTGATGCGTGCGAATCCCTTGAGCAGCAGCGGCAGGTTCGCACCGGTGAACGCCAGCTGTGGCTCGAGGCCGACCATGTGCGACGCGAATCCCGGCTCTCGGGTGACGAGCTCGTTCAACGGCGGGTACACCTCGTCGGAGATCGTGGACAGCTGTCGCACCACCTTAGCGATCGCACCCGTGGACGCGACCAGCTCGGGGCGCCGGGCGTCGAAAGTGGATACCACCGTTTGGGTTTCGGTGAGCACATGGTCGAGATCGTCGTTGTGTCTGGCGAGGTTCGCCACGACCGTGTTCAGATCGGTGATGACGGCGCCCAGTTCCTCGTCGCGACCGGCGAATGATTCCGTCAGCTGCGATGTCTGGTCGACGAGGGCGGTGATCGACCCGGTGTCGCCCTGCAGCGACTGCAGGACTCCTTTGGTGAGATTGTCGGCGTCGCGCGGATTGAGCAGACTGAACAGGGGTTCATAGCCGTTGAGCAGGGTGCCGACATCGAAGGACGGATCGGTGCGTTCGACGGGGATGACGCTGTGCGGCGGTAGCGGTCCCGGCTCGCCGATGATGCCCAGCGACAGCCCGAGATAGCGCTGGCCGACGATGTTCTGATAGGTGACCGACGCCACGGTGGTCCCCAGTACCTGCTGGTCCGACTGCACCACGAAGGACACCTTCGCCTTATCGCCTTGCAGTTCAATGCTTTCGACACGGCCCACGCGTACGCCCGCCATGCGCACGTCGTCGCCTTCGCGCAGGCCGAACACGTCGGTGAACACAGCGGCGTAGGGGACCGTCTCACCGGCGACGTCGCGGCGCAGTGTGGCATAGACCAGCCAGGTCAACGCCACGGCCACCACCATGAACAGCGACAGACCGATCAGTGCGCCGCGGTATCTCATCCTGCCTCCTGCACAACAGAGACCGTCGTCCCGCGAGCGAGCGGGCCGAGCAGTAGTTGGGTGGCGCTCGTCGCCGGTTGTCCGGTGAGGAGGCTGAATTGGGCCCGCTCCCCTGGGCTGCCGACCGGGCCGACGTTTCCGCCGTGCGACGCGGGCGCGGCCTCAGCCGGTAGGGCGGGCGGTGCGGGCACCGCCGGTGCGCCGCCTGTCGCATCTCTCGTGTTCGGCGCCGTCGGATCCGACCATGGTTTCGGCGCCACCGGTGCCGGTGGTGACAGCGGTACCGGCGGCGGCGGTGTTGGCACCAGTGCCGGATTCGATGTTCCGGGTACCGGTGGCGAAGGCGGCATCCACGGCGGCAGTGGTGGATTGGGATCGGCCAGGGCCGGATTGGGGTTGATCAAGGGCGGTTCAACGGCGACGAGGTTGCCGTTCTCGCCCACGATGGTGCCGGGCGGCGGCGCCAGGTCTTTCGGCGGCTGATAGTTCTGCGGTAACAGGACGTCTGGCAGTTCGGGTCTGGTGGGAACCAGCGGCGCGGTGAAACAGCTGGGTCCCTTCAACTCGCCATACTGCGGGCAATCCGCGCGGGTGTAGGTGTAGCTGGGCGTGAAGGTCAGGTTGACCCGCATGTTGCCGATGTCGCGATCGGGCATCCACACATGCTCGAAGAACCTGTCCGCCAACGTGTTCAGCTTCACGAATGCCGGGACGAAGTTGTGCGACGTCTGCGCCAGCACGCCGATCACCGGCGTCATCTCTCCGGTGATCTTGACGAGTCGGTCCGCGTGGTTGTTCAACGCGGTGTGCGTCGTGCCCATGGTGTGCACGCCGCCGGAGATGAGCGCGTCGAGTTGCGAGCGCTGTTCGACAAGGGTCTGCATCGGCTCTATCGCCTGGTGCAGTGAGTCGATGAGCTCGGGTGCCGTCGCCTGCAGCCCATGGGTCGCATCGATGAGCGCGGAGACCGTCGTCGCATCGGGTTCGGTGGCGACGATCGAGTCGAGCTGGTCGATCAATCGGTTCAAATGCGCACCGGAGGCCAGCAGTTCGGCCCGCTTGCCCTCGGTCGCGGCGTTCACCGCGGCGAGGATGCCCACCGTCTTGTCCTCACGACCGCGCCCGGTCGCCGCCAGCAGGTCGCGCAGCTTGCTGATGGTGGTCTGGAACAGGACCGTCGGCAGCTCGGTGTCCTCCGGGATGTGGGCCCCGGCTCGGATCGGTGCCCCCGTCCCTTGGTCGACGAGCTGCACCGAGGACACCGCAAACACGTTGCTTGGCACTACCCGTGCCGTCACTCCGGCTGGAATCGATTGTGCATATTCGGGTTTGAGGTCGATGTGGACGAAGTTCGGCCTACCGTCAGCGGCCGGTGTGACGCTTTCCACCATGCCGACGAGCACACCGTGGTACTTGACGTCGGACCGTTGCGGCAGGCCGTCGCCGACGTTGACGAGGTCGGCCACCACCCGGACATAGGGGTCGAGCCGACCCGTCGACTTGACCAACAACGTCGCGGTCGCAAGGGCGGCGACCACGAAAAGCGCCACGCCGCAACCGAGCAGCTGGCGGTTCGACGGTCCACGTCCGTCCGGGTCAAGCGAATTCGACATCTTTATCCGTAGGCTCCCTTATCCCCCAAACCTTGCGCCGGCATCGACAGACCACAGCGCCATCGTCAGCAACATGTTGACCATGATCACGACGGTGATGCTGGCCCTCATCGCATGTCCGGCGGCGACTCCCACGCCTTCTGGACCGCCGGAGGCGTAGAAGCCGTAGTAACACTGCACGGTCGATGCGATCCACACGAAGATGATGGTTTTGATGAGCGAATAGAGGATGTCTTGACCGGACAGCATCAGCGAGAAGTAGTGCAGATACGAGCCTGTCGAGCCGCCGCTGATGACGTACACGACGACTTGGGTTGTCAGGTAGCTCACCGCGAGGCAGGCGACGTACAGCGGGACGACGGCGACCACCGACGCCATCAGCCGCGTGGTCACCAGATACGGAATAGGCCGAATGGCAAGCGAATCCAGAGCGTCGATCTCTTCGGCGATGCGCATCGAGCCCAGCTGGGCGGTGAATCGGCAACCGGCCTGGGTGGCGAACGCCAGCGAGGCGGCAATCGGCGCGAGCTCACGGGTGTTGACCAGGGAGGAGATGATTCCCGTCGCCGGTCCCAGTCCGAGCAGGTCGAGGAAGTTGTAACCCTCGATCCCGACGAGAGCCCCGACGGTGACGCCCAACACGATCGCCACGCCGGCCGTGCCGCCTCCGACCACCAAAGATCCGTTGCCCCAAGCGATATCGGATAGCAGGCGGACGAATTCGCTGCGGTAGTGACGCAGCGCGATGGGCACACCCGCCAACGCCCTGACGAAGAACACCAACATGTGCCCCAGCCGCATCAGCGGCGTGCTGATCCTGCGGTACGCGCGGATCACCGGGACGAAGGCCTTGGGCCGGTAGGGGGCTACGGCCATGTCACAGCCCCACTCTCGGGAACATCATGATGTAGAGCTGACTGATGACGACGTTGACGACCATCAGGATCAGGATCGATTCGACGACCGCCGCGTTCACCGAGTTGGCGACACCGGTCGGACCACCGACGGTGGACATGCCCTTCTGACACGACACCACCGCGACGATCGCGCCGAAGATCACCGCCTTCAACAACGCGACGATCAGATCGCCGGTGGTCGCGAACGAGGCGAAGGTGGCCACGAAGCTGCCGGGTGCGCCGTTCTGGAAGTAGACGTTGAACAGGTAGCTCGCCAGGAAGCCGACGAAGCAGACGACGCCGGTGAGCGCGACACCGACCATGATGGCGGCGGCGAACCGCGGCACCACCAGACGCCGGATCACCGAGACTCCCATGACTTCCATCGCGTCGGTCTCTTCACGCATCTTTCGCGAGCCGAGGTCCGCGGTGATCGCTGATCCGACGGCAGCGGCCATCAATATCGCGGCCGTCAGCGATGCGGCCTGTCGGATCACCGCCAGCCCGCTCGCGGCACCGGCGAGCGAGGTTGCACCCACCTGGCCGGCCAACAACGCGAACTGAATCGACAAGGTGACGCCGATGGGTAGGGCCACCAGGATCGTCGGCAGGACCGCGGTGCCGGCCATGAAGGCTCCCTGGCGGATGAACTCCTGCCACTGGAAGCGACCGGTGAAGAGGTCGACGACCAAGTACTGAACGGTGCGGACGGCAAGAACGAACTGATCGCCAACGGTGGCCAGCGAGGCCAAGGGGTGGCGACGAACGTATCCCGCGCTCCAGTTCTGGATGGCTTCGAGGCCGTCGTCGGCGTCGCCGGCTTTTGCCCGGTCTGCAGGTGGAGCGGTCACCAGCCTCGAACCCGTCGCGTCAAGACGATCAGCCGCCCACTTGCTTGTGCCGAGTCAACGTCAACCCTCACGTTCGGACACCAACCCGGCAATCCCGGCGTCGGCTTGTTCTTAGCAACCTCACTACCGCCCGACACGCTATGGCTGCCGACCCTTCAACGTCAAGGTTTCTATGAATGGTCATTAACATAACTGAGCTTCTGCGAAGTTTCTACGACCGATGACCACGCCGTCTGGCGATTTCAAGACCGACCTTACGACCAGTCACCGACCCTCCGCGGAGCTTTCAATACTTATAGGTACGGTTATGCTCGTTTACTTCTTGTACGGCTGGGGCCCGCCGTCCAGGCGGCGACCACATGCTGACACGAGCGGTGACTCGCGTTCAATTCGCGTTTCGGGCGGCGTCACCGACGGCCGTGCGGCGGGGTCGGCCACGGACGCAGATAACTCAGCGCCATGGTGGTGAGTTCGTCGATGAACTCGTCGCGACCGATCGGCGGCTGGTCGAGGACGAACCGCACGCACAGGTGCTCGACCATGCGCACCAGCATCCACGCGGCCGTGTCATGCGAGCCGACGGGCCGAAGCCGTTTCTGGTTGATGGTCAGATACGCCTTGGTGAGGTCGCCGATGCGCTGCTCGAACGCGACGAGCTTGCTCCCGGCACCGAGGCGCGGAGTCTGCTCCATGACCGCCCGCAGAAATTCGGGGTGTACGTCGAGGGCGTCCAGCAGTGCGGCGATGGACTCGCGCACATAGTCCGGCGCCGGCCGGCTGAGTCGTTCTGACACCCTCGCCGCGACCCGGGCGGACAACTGATCGCTGTACCGGTCGATCACGGCCGCCGCAATGGCGTCCTTGTTGGGGAAGTACTGATACAGCGAGCCCGGACTGATTCCCGCGGCCGCGGCGATGCGGTTGGTGGAGGCTCCGTCATACCCGTGGGCGATCAGCATCTGCTCACCGGCGTCGAGGATGCGGTCGACCATCAGCCGGGATCGCTCCTGGCGCGGCGTCCGGCGCAGCGCGGGATCGACCTTCGCCATCAGAAGGCGAATTGAACGCGAGTCATTGCTCGTGTGAACATCGGGTCATGGTCGCACAGCAAGCCCAGTCCTTGCATCCCGGTCGGTTCATGGAGGCACCCCGCCGCAATCGTCGTCTTGGGCGTCCGCTGCAGGTACTCACCAGAACGGCGCGGCCGGATCCTGAACTGATCGACCTGATCGGCCAGCGGTTGCTCGAGCGCGACGAACTCGGCGCAGCGCTGGTCGCCGCGATGCGCAGCGAGCGTGACGGCGACCGCGTATCCATGGGTCAGTTCAAGGCAGCGCTCGAGCACGGCGTCGACGCCGTACCCGACTGCCCCGGCGCGTTACGCGAGTTCTTCTCCGCGGTTGAGCGTGTACCCGCCTGGGTGGACTGGGATCTGATGAACGAGGGTGCGGCAGCCTACCGACGGTTGGGCACCAATGCCGCCGATGTCATGCTGCAGTTATCGCTGATCGGAGGCTATCGATTCGGCGGTCCCACCGATCTGTTGGTTGAGACCGGAGGTCTGACCGGGCGCACCACGGTCCGCCGTCTGGCCGAGACGCAGAAGTGGGCGGTCGCGGTGTCTCAGCATGACGCCATGCGTCGCGACGGCGAAGGCTTCAAGCTCACCGTCCACGTCCGATTGATGCACGCACTGGTGAATCACCAATTCGAAACGAACGGCCGCTGGGACATCGACCAGTGGGGCCTGCCAATCAACCAGACCGACCAGGCCGCAACACTGGGCCTGTTCAACGGCGCTCTATTGCTGGGCATCCGCCTCCTCGGGGTGCGGGTGAGCAAATCCGAGTCTGCGGCGATCATGCACCTGTGGCGCTACGTCGGCTGGTTGATGGGGGTTGATGAAGACTGGTTGTGCGAGACAGAGGCCCAACAGCACCGGCTCAATTACCACCTTCTCATCACGCAATCGACGGTCAGCGCGGCCGGACCCCCACTGGCGAATGCGATCGTCGAAGCGCAGCGCCACCTGCATTACCCGAACTTGCCGGGCCTTCGGGGCAGCTACCGCCGCGCCCGACTACTGAGCATGCTGCGGTACTTCCTGCGTGCTGAGGGAATGCGCGACCTCGACCTACCGCGGGCGATTCCCTGGGCGGTCATCCCGATCGTGGCCAAGAACTGCATTCGCTACCAACTTCTCGCCCGCACTCGGGTGGGCCGGGCCTACCTCGAGCGATGGGGTGAGCGCACGAGCGACGCCCTGCTGGCGAAATACTTCGGGGAGCAGAGGCATGACGTCGGTGAACTCGCCCTCTGACGTGTCGAAGCCTGACGGATCCGCGCCACCCGCGCTTGGGCCGCAATCGCTGCTGTGGCGATGGGCCGGCGATATGCGCATCGCCTTCGAAGGCGGCACGGCGGGACTCCTGCAGACCATGCACCCCGCCATCGGACAGGGACTGATCGACCATTCCGACTTCTTCGACGATCCGGTCGACCGAGTCTTTCGTTCTCTCCCGGGAATCCTCGGAACGATCTACAACGGCGAACTGGCCGAGTCGACCGGCATACAGGTGCGCGACTTCCACCGCGACATCAAGGGCTCGCTACCCGGCGGGGGTCGCTATCACGCGCTGCAACCGGAGACTTTCTGGTGGGCGCACGCGACATTCCAGCGAATGGTCGATCGTCTTGCGCTGCACTGGGATCGCCACCGCTTGACCGCCGAACAGAGCGAGCAGCTCTATGCCGAGGGCTGCGAGTGGTATCGCCGCTACGGCGTCACCGGCACAGTCGTGCCACCGGACCGGGCGGTCTTCGAGCGCGAGGTCGAGCGCTACTGCGACGAGGTCCTGGTGCCGAACCCCGCGTCGACCTACCTGATCGAATTCATCAACCGGCGCGCGATACCGGACATGAGCGCGTCGCCGGACTATCCCTCTCATCCGCGACTGCGGCCACTGACCGACGCGTTGCTGCCCACCCTGCCGGTGCGAATGGCCCTGGCGCCGCCCATGCGACTGGTCATCTTCGGCGGACTGCCCGCCTCCGTGCGCGAGCGGTTCGGCATCTCGTGGGGCCGCGGCGACGAACGCCGATATCGCGGCATTCGTGCCGGCGTCCGCGCCGGATGGCCCTACGTCCCGGCGTCACTCAAGTGGTACCCCGCCGCCCGTAAAGGCTGGATTCGCGAACGAGGACGCGTACCCGGCCGGTTCTGAGCCGCAACGCACCAGTTCAGAGTTGTTGCCGAAATTCGATGAGTTTTTTTCGTCGTCCGTGTCGATTTCAGTGGGTTGCCGTTCGACGTATGCACGAGGGCACGATGGAACGAGCCCCTTCCCAACTAGAAGGAGACAAAAATGTCGCGCTACATGCTGATCATGCGGTCCAGCGCCGAGGCCGAGGCGGCCATGGCGGAGGCGGGGATCGACTTCGACCAGGTCATCGAAGACATGGGCCGCTTCAACGAGGAGCTCATCAAGGCCGGTGTGCTGCTCGCCGGTGAGGGGCTGACGGGGCCCGAGGAGGGCTTCGTCGTCGACTTCAACTCCGACCCGCCCGTGGTCACCGACGGCCCGTACACCGAGGCCAAGGAGCTGTTCAACGGGTTCTGGATCCTCGACGTGTCGTCGAAGGAGGAAGCCAAGCAATGGGCTCAGAAGATCCCGCTCGGCAAGGGCGTCAAGGTCGAGGTGCGCCGGGTGTCGGAGACCGAGGAGTTCCCGCAGGACAACCCTTGGGTCCAGAAGGAGATCCAGTGGAAGGCCGAACTGGCCGAGAAGATCGCGGCGCAGGCGCGCGCGGACGCCGACAAGTTCGCGAGTCGCTGAGCCGGCCCGGCGTGCTGTGAAGCAGCGCTGCCTAGGGGTCGGGCAGCGCTGCTTCGTGGTGCCTACGCGACTTTCGCCAGGCTGAAGCCGCTTTGGTAGGTGGCCCCGGCAGGATCGCCGCACGCCGGGACGGATTGCGTGTTGACCGCGGTGCCGTCCAACGTCGCCGCCTCGAACGAAAACACAACTGTGCCAGGGGCGGTGACGTTGTCATTGGGTGGACTGCATCGAACCGCATGGACGTACTGCACGGTCATGTCCCACCGCCCGTTGTTCAACAGGGCCCGCCCCCCATAAGGGACGACCCTCGGGTCGGTGACCGGCGTGACGGCTACGTCCGCGCATCCGGGACCGCACGGCGTGATCACCCATGTGTTGACTCGGCCGGTGTCGGACTCATAGGTGTAGGTACCGCTCAGCTCGCCCGGTGAAGGCTGGAGAGGCCCGTCGGCCGATGCGGTACCTGCCGATCCGATCGCCACGCCCGCCGCCAGGATGATCGCCGCGGGCAGCTCGCGAGTGATGGTCATGCCGTTCCTCTCGTCACACGTGTCCGGGCATTCCGCCCATGCCGGCGCCCATGCCACCGATATGTCCGATTCCACCCATACCGGCGCCCATGCCACCGATATGACCGATTCCACCCATACCGGCGCCCATGCCGCTGATTCCGCCCATGCCGGCCGGGCCGCCGATTCCGCCCATACCCGCGGGGGCCACCGGAGGCGGTGCTATCGGTGCCATCGGCGGCGGTGCGATCGGCGCCATCGGTGGCGGCGCGATTGGCGGCGCCGGCGGCGGCGCCAGGGGCGGCGGCGCGACCGGCGGCGCCGGCGGGGGTGGCGGGGGTGCCGGGGGTGCCGGCGGGGGTGGCGGAGGAGGTGGAGGCGGCGTCGGCAGCCCGTACGGACCGCCCGCGCACACCGGATTGGCAGGCTGGCTGACGCACGCAGGATCACCTGGACCGGTCGGAGACCCCATGGCGGGAGGAGGCGGCGGCGCATAGGGGCCGCCCTGGCACACGGGGTTGGTTGGCTGGCTGATGCATCGGGGATCGTCTGGCCCGGTCGGTGGCCCGGGCGGCTGGAGCGGTGCCGGCGCAATGGACGTTCCGCCGAAGACGGGCATCGCGATCGCCGGGCCAGCCGCGCCCGTCGTGGCGACGACGATGAGCGCACCGGCGAGAGCACCCTTAGCCACGATGCCGCCGACACGGGAGGCATTGGTCCAGCTCATCTTTCGCTCCTTCGCGCTAAGGAAAGGCGATGCGAGGCCCAATGTTATTGACGCCAAAGCAAATTCGCCCATACCTACAGTGTCGCCGGGTGGAACATTCGCACGCTAGCCCATCGAAAAACGCGCCGACAGCAAATCAGCGAAACCAGCTATTCACGTTGCTGAACGTCACCGCGGCCGAGCGCGAATCCGGATGGGTCCGCGCCACTGTGCGTCCGGGTCGATCACCTCGCCGCGCTGCATGATCTCCACGTCGCCGGCTCTCGCGAGGTCTCGCGCGATGTCGCGGGCGCCTTCCATCAAATCGCGCCAGTCGTCGCCCCCGACGGCGCGTGCCGCGTCCGACGGGCAGATGGTTTTGGCCGGCGCCCGCTCGCGGGCCAGCGTCAGAATCGCCTCGCGCAACTTCTTCTCACTCACTGATCGGAAGAAGCCCGTTCGGGGTTCCCTTGAAACCATTTCTGTAACACGTTCTAATCTGGAGGCATGAGCACTGATGCAGTCTCTTCCTCGCGCGAGCGCTCGTCAGCGCTGCTGCGGCATCCCATCCATTCCGGGCACCTCACGGTCGGCGCGCTGAAGCGCAACAAGGACAAGCCGGTGCTGTTCCTCGGCGACACCACACTGACCGGCGGCCAGCTGGCAGAGCGCATCAGCCAGTACATTCAGGCCTTCGAGGCACTGGGTGCGGGCACCGGGGTGGTGAGCGGGCTGCTGGCACTGAACCGGCCCGAGGTGCTGATGATCCTGGGGGCCGGCCAGACGCAGGGTTACCGACGCCTGTCACTACACCCTCTCGGCTCACTGGACGACCACGCATACGTGCTCAACGACGCCGGCGTCACGTCGCTGACCATCGACCCGAACCCGATGTTCGTCGAGCGGGCCAAGGGGTTGCTCGAGAAGGTTCCCGGTCTCAAGCAGGTGCTGACGATAGGCCCGGTCCCCGAGGAACTCGCCGAGGTCGGCGTGGACCTCACCGCCGAAGCCGCCAAGTACTCGCCGAAGCCGTTGGTCGCCGCTGACCTGCCGCCGGACCACATCGGTGGCATGGCTTACACCGGCGGCACCACCGGTAAGCCCAAGGGCGTGATCGGCACCGCGCAGTCGATCACCACCATGACGACCATTCAGCTCGCGGAGTGGGAGTGGCCCGATCGTCCGAAATTCCTGATGTGCACGCCGCTGTCGCACGCAGGCGCGGCCTTCTTCGTGCCGACCATCATCAAGGGCGGCGAGCTGGTGGTGCTCACGAAGTTCGATCCGGCTGAGGTGCTGAAAACCATTGAGGAGCAGAAGATCACGGCCACCATGCTGGTGCCGTCGATGATCTACGCACTGATGGACCACCCGGATTCGCACACCCGCGACCTGTCGTCACTTGAGACGGTGTACTACGGCGCCTCGGCAATGAACCCGGTGCGCCTGAAGGAGGCGATCGACCGGTTCGGCCCGATCTTCGCGCAGTACTACGGCCAGTCCGAGGCGCCGATGGTCATCACCTACCTGCCCAAGGGCGATCACGACGAGAAACGGTTGACGTCCTGCGGGCGGCCGACGGTGTTCGCGCGCACCGCGCTGCTCGATGCCGACGGAAACCAGGTGCCCCAGGGTGAGGTCGGCGAGATCTGCGTGTCCGGTCCGCTGGTGTCCGGCGGTTACTGGAACAAGCCGGAGGCGACGGCCGAGACGTTCAGGGACGGCTGGATGCACACCGGCGACCTGGCCCGCGAGGACGAGGACGGCTTCTGGTACATCGTCGACCGGACCAAGGACATGATCGTCACCGGCGGCTTCAACGTGTTCCCGCGCGAGGTGGAAGACGTTGTCGCAGAGCATCCTTCGGTTGCGCAGGTGTGCGTGATCGGCACGCCCGACGAGAAGTGGGGTGAGGCGGTGACCGCGGTGGTCGTGCTGCGGCCCGATGCCCCGTCCGACGAGGCGGCGATCGCGACGATGACGGCCGAGATCCAGTCGGCGGTCAAGGAGCGCAAGGGTTCGGTGCAGTCGCCCAAGCAGGTGATCATCGTCGATTCGGTGCCGGTGACCGCGCTGGGCAAGCCGGACAAGAAGGCGGTGCGGGCACAGTTCTGGGAGGGTGCGGACCGCGCGATCGGCTGAGTTGCTTCGCGAGCGACCGCTTCTGTACGCCCAATAGCGGCGTGTCGCAGTGCCAACACGGTCACTCGCGATGCGCTAGATCACTAGGTCGGCCCTACCGCGGCCGCGGTCGATGCGCTCGGCGTTCGGCTCGTCGATGGCGCGCACCCACGCCTCCGCCCGCTCGGGCGACTTGCCGAACTCGACATGGCGCGCGATGAGCCGGCGTCGACGCTCATCGGGTGCGCAGTCCACGAACCACACCTCGTCCAGCGTGCGCCGCACCAGCGGCCACGGCTCGTCGTCATCGAGCAGATAGTTACCCTCGGTCACGATGAGCCTCGCCGTCGGCTCCACACAGATGCTGCCCGCGACCGGTTGCTCGATATCGCGGTCGAAGGCCGGGGCATAGACAGCCTCGCCGCCTCGGCGGATGCGTTGCAGCAGCGCGAGATACCCGTACGCGTCAAAGGTGTCGATCGCGCCCTTGCGATCGAGCCGGCCCAGCCGCCGCAGCTCCGCGTCCGCGAGGTGAAAGCCGTCCATGGGGACGTGCACCGCGTCATCAATTGATGACGCGACCTGACACGCCAACGCCGTCTTGCCCGCGCCGGGCGACCCGGTGATGCCGACGATGACGCGGTCGTCCCGGGCGAGCAGAGCCTCGAGACGGCTACTCCAGGAGGTCATCGATCTCGGCGGCCAGCCGCTCGATGCGCTCCCGTTCACTGGGGATACCGCGACTGTCGTCGGCGGCGCGCCGCCAGCCCATCCGCCACATCCGCGCGACGGTCCGGTCCCCGATACCCGCGTACGGGTTCGCGATCCTCTGCGGGTAGGCCTTCCGGCCTTCCCGGTAAGCGGTCACGAGTCGGTGCGTCATCACCGTCAACTCTCCTGCGCGAACAGCGGCAGAGGCCGCCATTTCTGCGGCGTGTCGGAGCGTTTTCCCCGTCCTCGGCAGAATGGTGGGGTGTCGAACATCCAGCAGACCGTCGACGCGGTGTGGCGGATGGAGGCCGCCAAGATCGTCGCGACGTTGACGCGGATGGTCGGCGACGTCGGCTTCGCGGAGGATTTGGCGCAAGAGGCGCTCCTCGACGCACTGACCCAATGGCCCGCCTCAGGTGTGCCGCGCAACCCCGGCGCCTGGTTGATCGCGGTGGCCAAACGCAAGGCGATCGACCAGTGGCGGCGTCAGGAGAACCTCGACGCCAAGTACGCCGTGCTGGCGCACGAACTGGAGACGCAGGACCAGGACTCCCCCGAGGCGTGGGATCCCGACCACATCGACGACGACGTGTTGCGTCTGGTGTTCATCTCGGCGCACCCCGTGCTCTCCCGCGAGGGTCAGATCGCGCTGACCCTGCGTGTCGTCGGCGGTCTGACGACCGAGGAGATCGCCCGCGCCTTCCTCACGTCCAAGGCGACGATCGCCGCGCGCATCACCCGCGCGAAGAAGACCCTGTCCGAAGCGAATGTGCCGTTCGAGGTGCCGGACCGCTCGGAGTATCCGCAGCGCCTGTCGGCTGTGTTGTCGGTGATCTACCTCATCTACAACGAGGGCTATTCGGCGTCGTTCGGACAGCGCTGGATCCGCGACGAACTGTGCAGTGAGGCTTTGCGGTTGGGCCGTGTGCTCGCCGCGCTGGCTCCCGACGAGCCAGAGGTGCACGGCCTGGTCTCGCTGATGGAGTTCCAGTCGTCGCGATTCGCGGCCCGCACCGACAGCGACGGCAGGCCGATCCTGTTGGAGGCTCAGAACCGGGCCCGGTGGGATCGCGCGCAGGTCAGGCGCGGCGTGGCGGCACTGGAGCGATCAGCAGACGCGTTGCGGCGCAAGGGTGTCGGCTGGGGCTCGTACGGCCTGCAGGCGGCAATCGCCGAATGCCACGCCACCGCACCCACGGCCGGTGACACCGACTGGAAACACATCGTCATGCTGTACGACGGGCTTGTCCAGGTATCACCGTCGCCCGTCGTCCACCTCAACCGTGCCGTCGCGGTGGCGATGGCCGGCGACCCCGCCGAGGCGCTGGCGATCGTCGACGGCTTGACCGGTCTCGACGGCTCGTACCTGGTGCCCAGCGTGCGCGGCGAGTTCCTCATCCGGCTGGGCCGCAATGCCGAGGCTGCCGACGAGTTCGATCGCGCCGCCGGATTGACCGACAACGAGCGGGAGCGGGAAGTATTGGCCGACAAGGCTGTTCGCGCGCGTGGCTAAGCCCCCGGCACACCCGTCCGCGCGGCCACCGATTTCGAGGAACCGGTATCGAATACCTCGACGATCACGTCCGCGTCGCGGTATCCGCCCAGGTGATGCAGATCAGACGTCGCGGCGATGACGTCGGTCGCGTAGTCCCCCGTCATCGGGTATTCGGCCACCGGGTGACGCCAGTGCGCGGCGACGACCGTCGTGCCGGGCCTCAACAGGGGTATCTCGCGGTCCAGGGTGTCGCGTAGCACCTCGGGATGCAGGTAGTAGCAGAGCTCGGACAGCACCACCAGATCGAATCCGTCCTGCGGCCACGGGTCGTCCACCGACCTGCGAAGCAGCGTCACGTTCTGGCGTCGGCCCGCGTCGATCAGCCGTCGGTGCGCGGCGTCCAGCGCCGCACTCGCGATATCGGTGCTCGTGACGTGATCACACCGTGTGGTGAGTTGTTCGGTGAGCACACCGATCGAACAGCCCGGTTCGAAAGCATGGCGGTAGCGCCGATAGGGCAACAGCGCCAAGGTGATCGCATACTTTCGTTGCTCATACCACCGCCCTCCGAGCTGCCACGGATCTTCGGACTCGGAGTAGATCCGGTCGAAATACCCGGTCGATAGCCGAGTGGGCATCAGAACACCACCTCCCTGACGGCGAGCAGCCGCCGTAGTACGAACGACGGCAGCAGCGGCGCATCGGCACCGTCCGGCTCGACCTGTGTGCGGTAACACCGCACGGCCGCCGTTTTGCGGTCGAAAGCGTGTGGAGTGATCGGCATGGCAAGCACCCGATTCCATGGCAAGGCGATATCACCGGGTGTGGCCCAGTGCCACATCCATATCGGATACTCCAGCAACACCGCGTCGCAGCGGTGCGCGGCGGTCGCCGCGGCACGGCCGACGGCCTGGTGGTCGGGATGTCCATCGCCACGCCACGTCGCCGCGATCCACGTCCGGTTCGTCCTCGGCGCCAGAATCTCGGTCAGCAGGTCCGCGAGCCGTTCCTCGTGATCGCTCAGCTCACCGTCGGGCAAGCCGAGACAGATCGGCGCGGGGACCCCTAGCACCGACATGGCTTCGTGGAGTTCGGCGCGACGGACGCGTTCCAGGTGCAGACGCTCCAACAGCCCTATGCCATCACGCGAGGCTCCACCGTCACTGGCGGCGACGACCTGTACCCGCACCCCCCGTTCGGCGAGGGCGACCATCGACGCACCGAATCCGAGCGTCTCGTCGTCGGGATGCGCTGCCACGACGATGATTTCGTCACAGCCACCAAGGTCCAGTTCGGGTACATCTGCGAGCGCATCGAGCCACTCCTCCGTCGGCGTACCAACGTCGGTGAGGGGCCTCGCGGCGAAGCGCGCGCAGTTGTCGACATTCGCGACAGTCATAGCTCGGCTCCCGCCAGCACGCCCAGCCGCTCGAGATCGCGCTCGGCGTGGCTCTGCCTCACGTAAACCGTCAGGTCGGCGACGCGTTTCGCGTGCTGCGCGTCCTGGCACAGCGGCGTCGGGCCCAGAGCGCGACCCGTTCTCGCGATCGATTCCTCGACCGCGGTTTCGATCACCGCTCGCGTGCGTCGCGCGATCATCTCGGCCGCACCTTTACGGTTCAACGGATCGTTGTCGACCGCGGCCGCCGCGCTGTCCAGCATGGCTTCGCCGGCGGCCAGTGCGGCGTCCACAGCGCCCAGGTGCGCCAGGGTGTGAGGGTCGACGGAATCCTGTGCAGCGCGGGCATACAGTGGCCGGGCGACGGCGCGTGCCCCGCCCAGCCAGCATGCTGCGACGCCGATCGCGCCGTGCCAGAACCCGGGCCGCGACAGATACTCACCGGGCCGGCCTACCGGCGTGGCCGGTACATCACTGAATTGCACTGAGCGGGTATCGGATTCGGCCATCCCGGGGTTACGCCACCCGCTCGGCAAGGGCCGTACCCCGGCGTGCCGCAGATCGACGGCGAACAGTCCGCGCTCGCCGGAGTCGAGTCGCGCGGTGACGAGAGCATGCGTGCACAGCCCGGCTCCCGAGCACCACACTTTCGTGCCGTTCAACGACGTCGATCCGCCGTCGCCGTGCGCGCTCAGCACCGCGTCGCGTGACTCTGCCGCCCAGACACCGTACAGCTCACCGGATTTCGATTCATATCCGCCGAGTTCGGCGATGATCGCGACCGCGTCGGTATGAGCTTCGGCGAGGCGGGCCGCCACCACGTCGACCTCGGCCAGCTCGGCGAGGCGGTGCCAACGTCGCGCCGTTTCGCCGCCGCCGGGCAACGGCAGCTCCAACGCTCCGGCATCCAACCATCGGCTGAGCAGTCCACTTGTCATGTCTGGGCACGCACCTTGCGCCGTGGCCGAGCCAGCTCGCGAAGGTGGGCGGCGAATCCGCCGGGGGCGCGTCCGTCTTCGCGTGCCGAAGTCGCCACCGTGAGCTTTGCGTCCCGATGGATGCTCAGGTGCGCAGCCTCGAATCGCTCGACGAGGTCGACGTCCTCACCGGTGCTCAGGGCACGGAACCCGCCGACACCCCAGTACGCGTCGGCCCGGAAGCCCATGTTGGCGCCGTGGACGTGATCGTGGCCCGGACCTTTCGAGTTGTAGGCGGCTCGGTAGCGGCGGGCCACCTCGGCGGGGAGCCGCCACACCGGTATGCGCACCGTGCCGAGCACCATGTCGGCGTCGGCTTGCGTCATCTGCGACAGCCACCGACTGCCGACGATGGTGTCGGCGTCCGTGGTGGCGAACCAGGTGCGGGCGGGCTCGACGTCGGTGCACACCGAGCGCGCGTACTCGAACCCGGCGGCGCGGGCGGCGCCGACGTTGGCCGCGTCGGTCGAGATGAAGTGCACGTTGGGGCCGTACCGCCCGATGAGGCGATCGCTCCCGTCGTCGCAAGAATCGAGCACAACGACGATCAATACCGGCATCTGCGCGCTCATCGACGTCGCAAGCAGCGCGGACAGGCTGCGCGGCAAATTGTCGATCTCGTTGTGCGCGGGCACCACCACGACCGCCTGCTCGAACTTCATCACAGGTGGTTAATTAGCCAGTTTCGCCAGTTCTCACACCTGGCAGCATGGTGCGGGTGAATCGCATCGAAGCTGCTCTGTTCGATTTCTCCGGCACGCTGTTCCGGCTGGAGGAGGACGACAGCTGGTTCCACGGCATCGAAGTCGACGAACGCCAGATCGACGGCCATGTACAGGCCGAGCTGATGCGAAGGATGACCGCACCTACGGGCCAGCACGTCAACATGCCTCCCGACGCCCATCACGCGTGGATCAACCGTGACCTCGCCCCGCACCTGCACCGCGAGGCCTACCTGCATGTCCTTCGCGAGTCGGGGGTGGCCGACCACCAGGCCGAAGCGCTTTACGGCCTGATGATCGACCCGCTGAACTGGACGCCGTACCCCGACACCGCCGGTGTGCTGGAGGGTCTGCATGGACAGGGCATCAAGACCGCTGTCGTGTCGAACATCGCCTTCGACGTGCGGCCGGCGTTCGAGTCGATCGGCGCAGCCGAGTTCGTCGACGAATTCGTGTTGTCGTTCGAAGTCGGTGCCGTCAAGCCCGACGCGGCGATCTTCCAGACCGCGCTGGACCGGCTCGGGGTGCAGGCCGCGCGGGCGGTCATGGTCGGCGACAGCGACGAGGCCGACGGCGGTGCGCGCGCCCTGGGCTGTGGATTCGTGCTCGTTGATCCGCTGCCGACGGCAGAGCGCCGCGACGGGTTGCGCGCTGCCTTGGCCGATCACGGTGTGCAGCTATGACGGGTCCCGAGCCGATCCGAGCGCCGTGGTGGCTGAAGTACGCGAACAAAGTCGTCGTGAGGCTGGTGCGGGTCGGCGTGCCGATCTCGCGACGTGAGTCACCGCTGGTGCTGACGGTGCCGGGCCGAAAGACGGGCAGGCCGCGCTCGACTCCGGTCACACCGATGCACGTGAACGGCAAACGATTTGTCGTGAACGGTTATCCGGGTGCCGACTGGGTCCGCAACGTGCGCGCCGCCCCGCAGGTGACGCTGACCCAGGGCAGGCGGTCGGAGGTGGTGCGGATGGTCGAGCTGAGCGCCGAGGATGCTCGACCGATCTTGCGGGAGTTCCCCGTTCAGGTGTCCGACGGTGTCGACATCATGAAGCGAGCAGGCGTGCTGAAGACCGGGACCGTCGACGAGTTGGTGAGCCTGGCAGGCCGACTGCCCGTCTTTCGCATCGATCCGGTCGCGTAGCGTTCCAGGCATGTCCGACAGCGCGCGCATCCGGCCGCCGTGGTGGCTGAAGTACGTCAACAAAGTCATGATCGGTATCCAGAAAATCGGCCTACCCCTGGGCGAGAAGGGACCGGTGATCCTCGTGGTCCCCGGTCGGAAATCGGGGAAGCCGCGCTCGACGCCCATCACTCCGATGACCGTCGAGGGCAAGCGCTACGTGCTCGGCGGCCTGCCGGGCAGCGATTGGGCGGCCAACCTGCGGGCAGCCGGTGAGGCGGAATTGAAGCAGGGCAAGACCTCCGAACGTGTCCGCGTCATCGAGTTGCCGCCCGAAGAGGCAAAGCCACTGCTGCGCCTATTCCCCGTCGAGGTGCCCACCGGTGTCAGTTTCATGAAAAACGCCGGTCTCATCACCGGTCCGAACCCCGATGAGTACGAGGCCCTCGCCGGCCGCTGCCCGGTGTTCCGATTCGATCCGGTAAACGCATGAAGGACAACCCTTTTGACCCGTCACTGTGGCAGGCCGTCGACGGGTTCGACCTGACCGACATCACCTACCACCGTCATGTCGTCGACGGGAAACCGCAGCCGACGGTGCGGGTGGCCTTCGACCGTCCCGACGTGCGCAACGCGTTCCGGCCGCACAGCGTCGACGAGCTGTACCGAGTGCTCGACCACGCCAGGATGTGGCCCGAGATCGGCGTCATCCTGCTCACCGGTAACGGGCCAAGCCCGAAGGACGGCGGCTGGGCGTTCTGCTCCGGTGGCGACCAGCGCATACGTGGACGCAGCGGCTACCAGTACGCAGCCGGTGAGACCGCCGAGTCCGTCGATCCTGCGCGTGCCGGGCGGCTGCACATCCTCGAGGTGCAGCGGCTCATCCGGTTCATGCCGAAGGTCGTGATCTGCCTGGTCAACGGCTGGGCGGCCGGCGGCGGACACAGCCTGCACGTGACATGCGACCTCACCCTGGCCAGCCGCGAGCACGCGCGGTTCAAGCAGACCGACGCCGACGTCGGTAGCTTCGACGGCGGCTACGGCAGCGCGTATCTGGCCAAGCAGGTCGGCCAGAAGTTCGCCCGCGAGATCTTCTTCCTCGGCAGGCCGTATGACGCCGAGCAGATGCACGCGATGGGCGCGGTGAACGAGGTCGTCGATCACGCCTCGCTCGAGACCGTCGGGCTCGAGTGGGCGGCCGCCATCAACGGCAAATCGCCGCAGGCGATCCGCATGCTCAAGTACGCGTTCAACCTGACCGACGACGGGCTGATGGGCCAGCAGCTGTTTGCCGGTGAGGCAACGCGATTGGCGTACATGACCGATGAGGCCGTCGAGGGCCGCGACGCGTTCCTGGAGAAGCGCGACCCTGACTGGAGCCAGTTCCCCCGCTACTTCTGATTGCGGGTCGACCTAGACTCGCCGACTGTGAGTAAGAACCCGCTGCGCTGGCTCTCCGAACAGGTGCTGCTGGCCGGCATGCGACCACCGCTGGCCCCGCAGTTGATGCTGCGCCGCCCCGACCGCGGCGAGATCGACCTCAAGGGCAAGCGGATCCTGCTGACCGGGGCGTCGTCGGGCATCGGTGAGGCCGCCGCCGCGAAGTTCGCCCGCCGCGGTGCCACGGTGGTGGTCGCCGCCCGCCGCCAGGAACTCCTCGACGATTTGGTCGACCGGATCTCCGCCGACGGCGGCACCGCGAGGGCCCACGCCTGCGACCTGTCGGACCTGGACGCCGTCGACGAACTGGTCGCCGCGCTCGAGCGCGACCTCGGCGGCATCGACATCCTGATCAACAACGCGGGGCGCTCGATCCGTAGGCCGCTGGCGGAATCCCTGGACCGCTGGCATGACGTCGAGCGCACGATGTCCCTGAACTACTACTCGCCGCTGCGGCTGATCCGCGGGCTGGCTCCTGGTATGCGCGAGCGCGGCGACGGCCACATCATCAACGTGTCGACCTGGGGTGTGCTCAACGAATCGTCGCCCCTGTTCTCGGTGTACAACGCGTCGAAGGCGGCGCTCACCTCCGTCAGCCGGATCATCGAAACCGAGTGGGGCGACGACGGGGTGCACTCGACGACGCTGTTCTACCCGCTCGTCCTCACACCGATGATCGCGCCTACCCGCGCCTACGAGGGACTGCCCGGATTGAGCGCCGACGAGGCAGCGGACTGGATGATCACCGCGGCACGGGTCCGTCCGGTGCGCATCGCACCGCGGATGGCCGTCACCGCGCAGGCGGTGAACACGTTCGCCCCCGGCGCGGTGAACGCGGTGATGAAACGTCAACGCGTACAACCCAGCAGCTGATGACCGCACCCGAAATCGCCACGATCGCCGACATCGTCCGCGTCCAGGCGCGACGGCGGCCCGACGCCACCGCGCTCATCGTGGGTGAGCGGACGATCTCGTTCGCCGAACTCGACGCACGGTCCAACCAGGTCGCCCAGGCGTTCCGCGCCGCCGGTGTGGGCTTCGGTGATCGGGTCGCCTTCATCGAGAAGAACGGCGCGGAGTTCTTCGAGGTGATGTTCGGCCTCACCAAGCTGGGTGCCGTTGGCGTACCGGTGAATTGGCGGCTGGCCGCACCGGAGATGCTGCACATCATCGAGGACGCACAGGCGTGCATGGTCGTCGTCGGATCCCAATTCTTCGGCCATCTGGAGGCGGTCGAGGATCAGCTGACGACGGTGGGCGACATCTTGGCGATCGGAGCGCATGACCGGTGGCCGTCTTTCGAGGACTGGTTGGCCGGCCATCCAATTGAAGACCCTTATGTCACAACGGGTCCCGACGACATCGCTTTCTTGATGTACACGTCCGGCACCACCGGGCTACCCAAGGGTGTCATGCTTTCCAACGGCAACTATCTCTGCAAGTCCAGCGGCATCGCCGGACAATGGCGGTTCACCGACGACAGTGTCAGCCTCGCGGTGATGCCGATGTTCCACATGGCCGGCTCGGGCTGGGTGTTCGTCGGAATGTACGAAGGCGCCACCACCGTGGTGCTGCGCGACGTCGACCCGGCCGCGATTCTGGATTCCGTTGTCCGACATCGGATCACCAACCTACTGCTGGTGCCCGCGGTGATCCAGATGATGCTCGGCGCGCCGGAGGTTGAGAGCGCCGACTTCTCGAGCGTACGGGCCATTGTCTACGGTGCTTCGCCCATCACCGACGACGTGCTGGTGAAGGGGCTTGACCGCTTCGGGTGTGAGTTCATCCAGGTGTATGGGTTGACCGAAACCACCGGCTCGGTAACACAACTCGACGTTCACGATCCGTCGCGACGTCCTGAGCTGCTGCGCTCCTGCGGTAAGCCCTACCCGTGGGTGGAGCTGCGCATCGTCGGCGACGACGGCTGCGAGGTACCCACCGGCACGGTCGGTGAGGTGTGGACGCGGTCGGCGCAGAACATGCACGGCTACTGGAACAACCCCGACGCCACGGCAGCGACGGTCACCGACGACGGGTGGTTGAAGACCGGCGACGCCGGCTACGTCGACCACGACGGCTTTGTCTACCTGCACGACCGGAAGAAGGACATGATCGTCTCCGGCGGGGAGAACGTGTACCCCACCGAGGTCGAGAACGTTTTGATGACCCATCCCGGCGTCGGCGATGTGGCCATCATCGGAATCCCCGACGAGAGGTGGGGCGAGGCGGTCAAGGCCGTCGTCGTGCCCGTAGCAGGGGCCGCACCGACCGAGGCCGAGCTCATCGCCTATGCGCGCGAACGGCTTGCCGGGTTCAAGTTGCCCAAGTCTGTCGACTTCGCCGAAGTGCTGCCCCGCAACCCGAGCGGCAAGCTGCTCAAACGAGCGCTTCGCGAACCGTACTGGGCGGGCGTCGACCGTCGAATCGGCTGACCGAGCGTGATAGACACGTTCGTATGGAGATCCTGGCCAGCCGCATGCTCATTCGGCCTGCGGATTACGAACGCTCGCTGACGTTCTACCGCGACGAGATCGGATTGGCGATCGCGCGTGACTACGGCGCGGGCACGGTGTTCTACGCCGGCCAGTCGTTGATCGAGATCGCCGGCCACGGAACGCCTACCGCGGGCGGGACGATATGGCTTCAGGTCCGCGACATCTACGCCACCGAGCAGGAATTGACCGGGCGCGGCGTGCCGATCGACCGCGAGGCACGTCAGGAGCCGTGGGGACTGCACGAGATGCACGTCACCGATCCCGACGGGACACTACTGATCTTCGTGCAGGTCCCCGAAAACCATCCGCTGCGCCGCGACAATCGCGAATAGCGTCAGCGCGCGGCCGCCAGCGGCCATCCCACCGAGGCCAGGCGCGCGGCGACCTGGTGGATCTCCTCCGGGTTGGGCTCCTTGTCGATGACGGCCTGCACCGCGGTGCGGATCTCGTCCTCGGTCACCGTGTCGGAGTGGGTCTTCTTCAGGATCGACTGCGCGGCCTGAACGACCTCTTCCTCGGTGAGCGAGCGCTTCAGCAGTGCGAGTAGCGCGAAGTAGTCCGTCGGCGGCACGCCCTCGGGATAACCCTGGTGCAGCCAGCCCAGCACGCTGTCCAAAACAGTTTGATTCACAGCCATGTCGTCTCGGCTCATTTCTTGGGCATGAAGGGGAAGAGATCGATACCGGTGTGATGGATGATGGTCGCCCGCGTGATCCAAAGAACCGCGGTCAGGATCACCCAGCCGACGAAGACGAACAGTGCGATGCCGAGGAACTTCACCATCGGATTCGGGGCGACGGTCGTGCCGTCCGCATTCTGGCCGCCCGACCCGTTGGAGTAGGCCACCAGCCCGGCCGCGAACACCGCGGGCAGGCCTGCGCCGAGGAGCAGTCCGACGGCGAGCACCTTGAGGATGCTTTCGAAATACGTCATCAACGTGTCCTTGTCGTCCCGCTCAGACCGACGCCGTCGGCTTGGATTCCCTGACGGCCTCGCGAAGTTCCGCGGGCACAACGGAGTTCGTCGAGCTGTCCCAGTCCGCGTTGACGTTGCTGCTGTCCACCTTCTGCTGCTGGGCGCGCCACCACATGAAGAAGGACAGGCCCACCAGCACCAGGAAGATCAGGCCGTCACCGGCCAGCGCCGAGTTCGTCAGTGACTTCACCCCGTCGGACAGCCAGTACGACAAGGCGCCGACGAGACCGGCGGCGGGCAGGGTGATCAGCCATGCGACGGCCATCCGGCCCGCGACGGCCCAGCGGACCTGGGCGCCGGGCTTGCCGACGCCGCTGCCCAGGATCGAGCCGGTGGCGACGTGCGTGGTCGACAGCGCCATACCCGCGGCGCTTGAGCTCAAAATGATTGCGGCCGAGGATGCTTCGGCGGCGAAGCCCTGCGGCGAGTCGATCTCGACGAGCCCCTTGCCCAGGGTGCGGATGACACGCCAGCCACCGAGGTAGGTACCGAGGCCGATCGCAAGCGCGCAGCTGAAGATGATCCAGAACGGCAGTCCCTGTTCCTTCACATCGCCCGTCAGGTGACCGGTCGTGATGAGTGCCAATGCGATGACGCCCATCGTCTTCTGGGCGTCGTTGGTGCCGTGCGACAGCGCGACCAGTGAAGCGGTCGCGATCTGGCCCCAGCGGAAGCCTTCCCTTCGCCGGCCCTCCACCACCCGACGGGTGATCCGGTATACGAGCCAGGTGCCGCCCGCGGCGACCAGACATGCGATGACCGGCGCGGCGATCGCGGGGATCAGCACCTTGCCGGTGACGCCCGACCAGTTGACGCCCGCGAGTCCGAGCGCCGCCAGGCCCGCGCCGATCAATCCGCCGAAGAGCGCATGCGACGAACTGGAGGGGATACCGAACAACCAGGTGAGGAGGTTCCAGAGGATGCCGCCGATGAGGCCGGCGAAGATGATCGTCAGGCCCGTCGATGCGTCGATCCCCGGGATCAGCTCGCCGGTCTTGCTGTCCTGCACCTTGAGCACCGAGGTGGTCACGGTGACCGCGACCTCGACGGACAGGAACGCCCCGACCAGGTTCAGGACGCCTGCCAACAGGACCGCGGTCTTGGGCTTCAGAGCGCCGGTGGCGATCGACGTCGCCATCGCGTTGCCCGTGTCGTGGAAGCCGTTCGTGAAGTCGAACGCCAGTGCCGTTGCTATCAACAGCACCAGGATGATCAGCTCTGCGCTCACGGCGCTAATTCTGCGGCCCGGAGGGGCCATTTGCCTAACGAAACGCCCCACCAGAAGGGTGTGTCGAGCAGGGACTTCGTCTGACCAGGCGAGGTGTTCACCCATTGTTCAACTTCAACGGGGTAAACGTTTGCCTGCCGCGCCGATCGCACCGTGCCTGGGGCGCGATTAGCATCGAATCCCTAGACCGCACGCGATAGTACGGAGGAGCCGTGACCTTTCTGGCGAGGATCGTCGCGTGGATCACCGCCGGTTATCCGGAGGGCGTGCCTGGCCCGGACCGGGTGCCGCTGTTCGCGCTCCTCAAGCGCCGCCTCACCGACGACGAGGTGAAGGCCGTCGCGAAGGAGTTGAAGGACCTCGGCGAGTTCGACAGTGCCGATATCGGCGTACTGATCACCCAGATCACCGACGAACTGCCGACGCCGGACGACATTGAGCGCGTACGAGCACGGCTGGCCGCGAGAGGCTGGCCACTCGACGACCCGCGTGACGGCGAGGAGCAGGCATAGCCGTCCTCCGCGCCGTCGCAGTTCCGTCTGGTGCTACGGCGCTTTCGGTGCTACCCATGGTGGAACTCGCGCTCGCCGGACGCGCGGCGCTGTTGCCGGTGCCGAAAGACGACGAGCGCGAAACCTCCTTGATCACAACGTCATTGCGGGCAGACTCCGAGGTCGACGACGATGTGGCCGTAGTGGTATCGACGTCCGGAACGACAGGAACACCCAAGGGCGCGCTGCTGACCGCGTCGGCGTTGACGGCCAGCGCGGAGGCCACCCATGCCCGTCTTGGCGGCGCCGGACGGTGGCTGCTGGCGCTACCCGCCCATCACGTGGCCGGGCTGCAGGTGTTGGTGCGCAGCGTCATCGCGGGGACCGCGCCGGTCGCAATACCGGCGGGTTTCTCTGCGATAGAACTGGTTTGGGCCATCGACTCTCTCGGTTCGGGCCGGCGATATGTATCGCTGGTGGCTGCGCAGCTCGACAAGGCACTGCGCGACGCCGGCGCTACCGCAGCGTTGGCGTCGATGGATGCCGTGCTGATCGGCGGCGGGCCGATGCCTGCCGGGGTGGCACACCGAGCCGCGGCCGCGGGCATTCCCGTGGTCCGCACGTACGGCATGAGCGAGACCGCGGGCGGCTGCGTGTACGACGGGTTGCCGCTCGACGGTGTGCGGTTGCGTATCGACGACGGACGCGTGGTGCTCGGCGGCGCGATGCTGGCCAAGGGCTACCGCAATCCGGTCGACCCCGACCCGTTCGTCGAGCCGGGCTGGTTTCGCACCGATGATGTTGGCGCGATTGATGACTCAGGGGTGCTGACAGTTCTGGGCCGAGTCGACGATGCAATCAGCACAGGCGGGTTGACCGTACTGCCGCAAGTGGTGGAGGCGGCGGTGGCGTCGCACGACGCGGTGGCCGAATGCGTGGTGTTCGGCGTCGACGACGAACGCTTGGGACAGCGAGTTGCGGCGGCGGTTGTCGTGGCACCGGGATGTACCGCCCCGACGCTGGCCGACATCCGCGCACACGTCGCAGCCACACTGGACGTAACAGCGGCACCGCGGGAAATCCACGTCATCGACGAGATCCCGCGCCGCGGCATCGGCAAGGTCGACCGGCGGGCGCTGGCGGCGCGGTTCGGCGGCCAGTAACTCGGTCATTCGCGAATCATGGCCCCCGCTCCGGGTTTTCGTCGTCTTTGTCTGGTGGTTTCAGGAGTAGTTCGGGGCGGTGGTGGTAGTTGATGCGGGTTTGGCCGGTGTCGAGGCCTGGTGGTGGGTGCCATTCGGCGTCGCCGTGGTCGTTGATGGTGGTGGTCCAGCCGTTGTCCTTGTCGACGAGGCGGTTATCCGGCCCACAGGCCAGGGTCATCTCGTTGACGTTGGTGTGGCCGCCGTCGGCCCAATCCTGCAGTGCGTGATGCACCTGGGCGCCGTAGGCCGGCACCGCGCAGCACGGTTTGGTGCAGCCCCCGTCACGGGCGATCAACATGATCCGCTGCGCCGCCGACGCGGTGCGTCGCGCGCGGAACAGGTCCAGGGCTTGTCCGGTGGATTTGTCGAACACCGCCAGCCAGTGGTGGGCGTGGGCGGCCAGGCGGATCACATCTGTGATCGGCATGAGGCTGCCGCCGCCGGTGGTGCCCACCCCGGCGCGGGACTCGAGGTCTTGGAGGGTGGTGCGGATGATGATCGAGGTCGGTAGCCCGTTGTGCTGACCCAACTCGCCGGATTCCAACGCGTTGCGGCCCAGGGCGAGCAGGGCGTCGTGTTGGCGTTGGGCCAGGGTGCGGTGATCGGTATCGATCTGCTCCTGTGAGGGGGTGCCGCTGATGCACGGGGTGTCGTCGTCGGGGTTGCACATGCCCGGTGCGCCCCATTTGGCGAAGATGGGTTCGAGCACTGCCCACGCTTCCGGCGTCAGGTCGCCTTTGATGGAGACCATGCCGTCACGGCCCTGCGGGCCACAAATGAGACCGCGTTTGCGCTGTCGTTCGGTGTCCTCGGGTTCCGGGCCGTCCTGATCCAAGAGGAACAGCATCGTGGTGGCGGCCCTGCCCAGCTCGTAGGGTCCGACACCGACCGCGATACGCACCAAGTCCTGTTCGATCTCCTCACGCGTGGCGGCATCCACGAACCCGGGAAGGCGTCCCATGGCGTCGCGGATCTTGTCCACATGTTCACCGGTGATCTGCCCGGCGGCTTGGGCGGCGGCGGTCGCCGCGAGCACCGGCGCCAACGGTTGACCGGTCAACGCCCGTCGCGGCCCGAGTACTTCGGCTTCGGCCAGGCGGCGGTTGGCCTCGGTCGCTGAGATCCGCCACCGGATCCGCAGCACGTCTTTCCAGTTCTTGGCGCCCAACTCCTTGGGCGTCGTTTCGGTCTGTAGCCGGGCCAGCGCACGATGCCACTGCGCGGGCAGTTGGCACGACAACATCTCCAGCTCGTCGAGGACGTCGAGCAGTTCGCGGTGGGTGAGCATGTCCAGGTCGCAGCCGGCCAGCGACTCGTGGGCGGACCGCAGCGCGGCCATCGCCACCTGCACCGGAGTCGCCAACATGACTCGAACATACATTCGACCACCGACAACTACACCCAGCCTGTGACAGCAGAAACCAAAGTGACAGAAGAGGTTTCAGCTGTTCGCGAGAGCCCGCCTGGCATAGGCCCGAACATCGGCGTCGCCGTCGTCGAGTGCGCCTTCCAGCGCCTCCCGGGCCGCGTCCTCCGACGACGCCCACCGGGTCAGGCTCAACACCGCGGCCTTGCGGACATCGAGGTGTGGGTCAGACAGTGCGCGCGACAGTGGGGGCACGGCGGCAATCGGCGAGGGCGCCCCGGCCAGCGCGCGGGCCGCGCCCTGCCGGATCTGCCATGCCGACGCCGCGAGTGCGCCCTCGACGGTCGTCGCGTCGACGTCGTCCCAGCCGATCGACCCCATCGCCGCCAACGCCGCTGCCCGAACCAGCGGGTCGGGGTCGTCGATGAGTTCGCGGACCGCGTCGGCGCCGGTGCGCAGTGTGCCGAGCCCATTGGCGACGGCGATGCGCACTTCACGGTTCGCATCCGTGCGCGCGGCGGCAACGCCCGCAGCGTCGTCGACCGAGACCAGCGCACGGACCGCCTCGATGCGCACGCGGTGATCCTCGTCGACGACTGCTCGACGGTACTGTTCGGCGTCCCCGGCGCGGCGGGAACTCAGCACGTAGACGGCCGCGCCCCGAACGACCGGGTCGACGGACGTCAAGAGGCTTTGGATGGGATCCGGATCCGGCAGCACTTCCACGAGTTCACGGATGCCGTCCGCCGCGACGCGACGCACTTCGGCGTTCGGGTCACTCAGCGCGGCAACCAGTGCCGTCGCATACCCATCGGGCAGGTGCTCGGTCAACACATCGACCGCGGTGCGACGGACGCCCGCATCGCTGTCGGCCAGGAACGGTGCCAGCTGTTCGATGGTGGGCTCGTCGAGCGCCAGCACGGCGGCGATGCGTGGCGACGGCGGTTGCGCGGCCCCTGCCTCGCGCACGCGGGACACCTCGGACGCGGGCGCCTGTCCACCGACCAGGTCGGGCTGTCGCACGGAGATGGGTTCCGTTTCACCGCTGGGCAATTCGTCGAAACCGGGAACCGGCACAAAGTAGGGCGCGACGGGCCGCTTGAAGAACTCAATATCACCGTCGGCCGTCTTGCGGAGGTTGAGGTGATAGCGCCAGTCCACATCGTCGCGCTCGGGGCTGTCGCTGCGGTCGTGATAGAGGCCCCAACGCGATTCGGTGCGGGTGAGCGACGAGCGGGCGGCCATCTCAGCGCAGTCACGGATGAACGACACCTCGACGGCCCGCATCAGTTCGTGCGGCGTGGTGGCACCGATGCCCGCGATCTCGCCGCGCATCCGGTCGAAGGTCTGCACCGCTATAGACAGCTTGGCGGCGGTCTTCGGCGGGGCGACATAGTCGTTGACGAACCGGCGCAGCTTGTACTCGACCTGGGTCTGCGGCGGACCGTCGGGATGCTGAAGCGGCCGGTAGATCAGCTCGTGTGCCTCAGCGATCTGATCATCCGGAAGTTGTTGTGGCGATTCGACATCGGTCAGGGTGGACGCTGCGTGGCTGCCTGCGAGATCGCCGTAGACGAACGCGCCGATCATGTAGTTGTGCGGGACGCAGGCCAGGTCACCCGCTGCATACAGTCCTGGGACGGTGGTGCGTGCATGCTCGTCGACCCAGACACCTGATGCGGAATGGCCGCTGCACAAACCGATTTCGGAGATATGCATCTCGATGTCGTGCGTACGGTAGTCATGGCCGCGATTCGCATGGAACGTACCGCGGGTCGGCCGCTCGGTGGTGTGCAGAATGCCCTCAAGCGTGCTCAGTGTCTCGTCGGGTAGGTGACTGACCTTCAGGTAGATGGGACCGCGCGCCGACTCGATCTCGTTCTTGACCTCCGACATCATCTGCCCCGACCAGTAGTCGGAGTCGACGAACCGCTCCCCGGCCGCGTTGACCTGGTAGCCCCCGAAGGGGTTGGCGACGTACGCACATGCCGGTCCGTTGTAGCCCCGATTTTTCGTCCAAGGTGATGGCAGTAGCGGTTTCCGGCTGGGAAGCG